>JAPLSS010000972.1 GCA_026398515.1 Candidatus Sumerlaeota bacterium
GATACCGCTGCTTGGCCATCTGGAGCATCATCTCAATGTCCTTCTGGAGTTCCTGCGCGTGCTTCGGGAACTCGCCGATGTTGGCCGGCCCGATCCGCGCTTGTTTCAGCCACACGGCCTGGATCTGCTTCGTTGTCACCCCCTCCGCGTTGATGCGGTCCTCGGCGATCTGCCAGACCTCCTTAGCCGCCGGCTGGCCTCCCCTGACGGTTCCCCGGGCCCAGACTTCGGAATCCTGGCCGCCCTGCGCGCCGTCGACAAGGACCACGTTCGGCGCCTTGTCCGGGTCGGCGTCGGCAATCTCCTTGAAGACCTTGAACTCCATCGTCGTGTTCGACATGCCGAGCGAAAGCAGGACGATCTTCCCGTTGGGCGACGGCTTGCCGTCGGCGTCGAGCGGCCGGATTTCCTTCGCCGCCTTCATCGCCGCGTCCATCTGCTCCTTGGGCGGCTCGTTCTTGCCGTGCCCATAGAGGCCGCCGTCTTGGCCCTTGTAGGTCTCGGTCGTCATGTCCGACAAGGGGATGAAGCCCACGCTGGTTCCCTCGGCGTTCGGCTTCTTGCCCGCCGCCGCGTTCTTCCCGCCTCCGGCCTTTGCGCCGGCGGGTCGGGACTGCGCGCCTCCCTGCCGCTGTCTGCGCAGTTCCACGGCCTTCTGCACGTAGGCCCGCTCTTCCGGCGTGAGTTGCCCCCCGGCCTTTTGCTTATTGTACAGCTGCTGGGCTTTGCCCATGTCGAACGGCTCCTCCTTCGACTCCTGGGCGACCGCCGTTCCGCCGAGCATCGAGAGCGTCACGACAAGAATCAGCCACTTTCCCCACAGTTTGCCACTCATACGATTTCCACCTCCTGGGTGTGAGATGCGCGAATCCTATGGCCGGTCGGAAGGCACAATCCAGAAATGAATGAAGGAATTCCCGGCGGATGCTTCTCGCCTTCAGGACCCGCCCACGGATGGGCGCCATCCCTTGGACGGGCGTGGCTGCGCACGCCTCCGGCGCCTCGCTCACAAGGCCCATGGCGCGCCGTCGCGTCGGTTTTTGTGGATCAAACCCGTGGGCCGTGGCTAAATGCCGGTCGCCGATCGTGAAACGCCGGCTGCGTCGTTCAAGTGGAAAAGCAACCCGAAGGACCGAGATCGAGAATCCCAATTCCCCCGAGGAGGATGCAATGCTCAACGTTGTTCTGATCTGCATGGACACCTTCCGCGCGGACTGCGTGCGGGCCATGGGGCGCAAGCCGTTCATGAAAACGCCGAACCTGGATCGGCTGGCGGCCGAAGGCGCCCTGTTCGAAAACGCGTTCGGCGAGGGCCAGCCGACGATTCAATACCGCCGGGCGCTCCTGTCGGGCATGCGCTCGTTCCCGTTCGACGAGAACTACGACACGCGCGGCCTGTGGCCGAACCTGGCCGGCTGGCACAAGATCCCGCCCGAACAGCCGACGCTGGCCGAACTGCTGCTCGACGCCGGCTACGCCACGGGGTTCTTTTCGGACACGTATCACATGTTCAAGCCGACGCAGAACTTCACCCGCGGTTTTCTGAGCTGGGATTTCATTCGCGGCCAGGAGTCGGACAACTACCGCTTCCCGCGCCTCTCCGCAATCGACGTGAAGAGGCATTTCCCGCCGGACAAGCCGCCGATGGCGATGACGCTCCAGCATCTCTCGAATTTCCGCGACCGCAAGACGGAAGACGATTACTCGGCGGCGAAGGTCGTGGCCAGCGCCCTGCAGTTCCTCGACGACGTGCGCGACGCCCAGCCGTTCTTCCTCTATGTCGACACCTTTGATCCGCACGAGCCGTGGGACCCGCCGAAGGGCTACGCCGACCTCTATGATCCCGACTGGAAGGAGCCGTGGGAGCCGATCCATGGCGTCCGCCCCGAGGACGGCGAACGGGTCTGCAAGCGGATCGAAGCGAACTACCTCGGCGAGTGCACGTTCGTCGACAAGCAGGTCGGGCGCATCCTGGACAAATTGGACCAGATGGGCGCGGCCGGCAGCACGCTGGTCATCGCCACCTCCGACCACGGCACCGAGATGATGGACCACGGCGCGATCTCCAAGGGCGCGCACGCCTGCCAGCACCGCCACAACAACGAGATGGTCGGAATCATCCGCTGGCCGGGGCGCGTCCCGGCGGGCCGGCGCGTCAAGGGCTTCATCCTGATCCACGACCTGTTCCCGACGATCCTGAAGGCGTGCGGCGTGGCGCATCCGCCGGTCCAGGGCCTCGACATCCTGCCGCTGGCCACGGGTGCGACCGAGCGCGTCCGCGACTACATCATCACCGGGTGGCACAACCTGGCCAACGTGCGCACGCTGGACTATTCGTACGTGTGCAACTACACGGTGGGGCCGCGCGAGAAGGAGTGGCTCTACGACGTGAACGCCGATCCGCGCGAGGACCGCGACATCGCCGCGCAGAAGCCGGAGATCTGCGCGCGGATGCTCGGACGGCTCGAAGGCTTCCTTGGGCAAAGCCTGCCGTTCGACCTGCCGGCGAACAAGTGGCCCACGGCGATTCCGTGGATGGCGTGGCTGAAGAATTCCGAGAAGGGGAAACAGATCCGCGTGAGGTAGGCAGAGAACGGCGTCTCAAGATTCCCGTTTCTGGTTCAAGGCGGAATAATACGTGGCAAAATAATGAGAAGCATTATTCTGCCTCGTGCCGACCTTTGAACGGGAAACGCCGTTTATTGGAGCGCCGTCATGGCCGCTTCCTTCGAATTGTGGACTGTGAAGATCAGGTCCAGCCGCGAGAAATGAACCACCGATCCGACGTTCGGCGCCAGGCCGCACAGGTGAATGTCGCCCGTGCCCTTCAGTTTGAGGCGCCCGGCGACGATCGCCCCCAAATCGATGCTGTCGACGTGATCGACCCGATCCAAGTCGAGCAGGACGGCCTGCATCGGCCGGCCGGCAATGGGCTGGAACGCTTCGTGCAACTCCCCGTGGTTCTCGGAGGTCAGCGCCGGCCCGTTCGGCCGCAGGATGATCACCTCGCCCGTCTGCTCCCTCTTCACGCCTATGGCTCTCGTCCTTTGCGATCCTATCCGACCCCAACCACTTCACAGGTCTCGTTTTGGGGCCCGATGGCCGCCAGCGCGGAGTCCCTCGAATCGTAGACTTTGAAGATCAGGTCCAACCGAGCGAAGTGGATGGTGGATTCCACGGTGGGCGCCAGGGCGCACAGGTGGATTTCGCCTTTGTCCTTCAGATTGAGACGTCC
This sequence comes from Candidatus Sumerlaeota bacterium, assembly GCA_026398515.1. Classification (GTDB taxonomy): domain Bacteria; phylum Sumerlaeota; class Sumerlaeia; order JAPLSS01; family JAPLSS01; genus JAPLSS01. The sequence goes on from JAPLSS010000972.1 coordinate 3,236, forward strand.
GGCGACGATCGCCCCCAAGCCGACGCTATCGAGGAACTCGACCAGGCCCAGGTCGAGCACGATGGCGCTGAACGGCTGCGCGGCGATGGACTGGAACGCCTCGCGCAGGTCCTGGTGGTTTTCAAAAGTGAGCGCCCGTTCATTCGGCCGGAGGATGAAGATGTCCCCTTTCTTCTCGATTCGCACACTCATGGTCCGCGCCCTTCGCCGGTGAAATGCTCCTCTGCGATTCCCGGTCCCATAACACCGTTTCGAGGTACTCTTCGGCATTGGCCAAACTTTTCCTGAGCTGCGTTTCGAGAATGAGCGCCGGGCCCGGCGATCGACAACTCCTCACAAGGAGCATTGCGTGTGCCGCGGCGGCCCGGCTAGAATAGCCGCATGTCCTTGGATCCGTTCCCGATTCCCGACGATTCGGGCAATGGGCGCGACCGGCCCGACGCGGCGCCCATTGACGAAGCCGAAATGGCCAAGCGGCGCCGCGACATGGTCCGCGTGCAGTTGCTGGGACGCGACATCGACTCGGTCCGCGTCCTCGACGCGATGCGCGTCGTTCCGCGCCACCTGTTCGTGCCGCGCGACCAGGTTTCGGAGGCCTACGAGGACCGGCCGCTCGCCATCGGCATGGGACAGACCATCTCGCAGCCGTACATCGTCGGCCTGATGACGCAGCGCCTGCGCCCCGAACTCACCGACACGGTTTTGGAAATCGGAACCGGATGCGGCTACCAAGCGGCCGTTTTGGCTGCCCTGGTCCGGGAAGTCCACACCGTCGAAATCCACAAGCGCCTGGCCGAGAGCGCGGCGCGGCGGCTCAAAGCGTTGGGCTACAACAATGTGCACGTGCACGCGGGCGACGGCTGGAAGGGATGGCCATCCGATGCGCCGTACGACGGGATCATTGTCACCGCCGCGCCGGACCACGTGCCCGAAGCCCTCAAGGAGCAGCTCAAGGTCGGCGCCCGGCTGGTCATCCCCGTCGGCAACCAATATCAGAAGTTGATGGTCGTCACCCGCACGGAAAAAGGGTTCGTCGAGGAAAGCCTGATCGACGTGCGCTTCGTGCCGATGACCGGCGGGGAAGACGAAGGGGCGTAGGCTTTCCCGCCTGCGCAGGTCCGCTCCTCGGTGCGAAACGACGCGCAGGCTGGACAGCCTGCGCCACTTTTGCCTTTCCGCGGCGGCGGCCCTTGCGTATGCTATGGGCGCCATGGCCAAGCCGCCCGAAGAGCCGCGCGCGCCCCGCCGCTCGATCCTCGTGCTGTTGATCATCGCCGCCTTTGCGCTGATGATCGTCCAGATGCGTTCGCCCGAACGGGTCTCGACCGCCGGACGATGGACCCTGACGGTGTTCACCCCGCTGTTTCAAGCTGGCGCCTGGTCGTCGGAGCGCCTGCGCTCGACCCTGGAATGGGCGGTTTCGGCCGAGGCCGCGTTGGAGAGCAACCGCCAGCTGCAGCGCGAAAACACCGAACTGCAAGTCCAGGCCCGCATGCTGAGCGAGCGGATCAAGAAGCTCGAACGCGAGTCGCAGTTGACGCGCTCGCCCTCGCCCGAGCCGAACCTCGTGTTCCACTACGCGGATGTCAAGGCGCTGTCGTCCCAGCAGTGGGTGCATTCCATCATCGTCGACCAGGGCAAGATCCAGGGCGTTCACAAGGCCATGCCGGTGGTCGACTATTCGGGGGCGCTGGTGGGCCAGGTCGTCGAGGTCGCGCCCGAATCCGCCGTGGTCCTCCTGGTGACCGATCCGAACTTCCACATGGGGGCGATGATCGCCGACAACCCGGACTTCTCCCCAGGGTCCATGAATGCCGTCAACGCCAGCCGAGAGCGCGGGATGCTGACCGGTCTGGGCGATCCCAACGCTCCCCTGCGGTTCCGCCCGGAAGAGCCACAGAAGCCGCTGCGGGTCAATAGCGAAGTGATTTCCTCCGGGTTCGAGGACTCGATCTATCCGAAGGGCTTGCTTATCGGCACGATCACCCAGGTCACGCGCGACAAATACGGCATGCAGTACGCCGACGTGCAGCCGGCGGCCAGTTTCGAATCGCTCGAAGAGGTTATCCTTATCGACGCCGAAACGCTCCGCCGCGTTCCGGCCGGCGCCGCGGAGCCGCGGCCTTTGCCCGCGTCTCTGCCGACGGGTTCCGCCGGCGGCGCGGGCGCCACGCCAGCGGGCCTAGCGACGTCCGGCCTGCTCGACGTGGAGGGCGCAGAACCGATCCCGCAAGCGACGCCGGCGGGCGCCGAGCCGACCGCGGCGCCG
>JAPLSS010000322.1 GCA_026398515.1 Candidatus Sumerlaeota bacterium
CCTGTTCCACCACCTTCAAATCCCCATAGCGCTCGAGGATCTCGCCGGCCTCGCCGTCGGCAAACCGGATGATCAACGTGCGGTTCTCGCCGTGGCCCTCGATGTCGACGATCTCTCCAGCGCCCAGGAACTTGTGCTCCACGCGCTGGCCGACCTGAAACGAAACGCGAGGGCGCTCCTGGCGGGCCGGCCGGCGTGGGAACGCGGAGCGGCCGCGCGTCTTCGGCCCGAACGGCCCGCGCCCATAGCCCTTCCCCGAATGCGCGCCGTAGCGATCCGCCATCGACTGGTCGGCTTGTTCAATGGTTTGACAATGCTCCGTCGGCAGTTCGTGCAGGAAGACGGAGGATGTCTGCCAGTCCACGGCGCCGTGCAGGAAACGGCTGCGCGCCCAGGACACATAGAGGCGCTCCTTGGCGCGGGTTACGCCGACGTAGAACAGCCGCCGCTCCTCCTCGACGTTTCCCCGATCGCGCAGGGCGCGCTGGTTGGGGAAAATGCCCTCTTCCAGCCCGATCATGAACACCACGCGGAACTCCAGCCCCTTCGCCGAGTGCAGGGTCATCAGCGAAATCATCTCCTCGCCCTCTTCGCCCTCGTCGGCGCTGGTGGCCAGCGCGATCCGCTCCAGGTAGTCGAGCAGCGTCAGATTGCTCTCCTTCTCGAATTCGTCGATCGAGGCGAGCAATTCCTCGATGTTCTCCGTGCGCGTGATGGCTTCGAGCGACGTCGGATCGCCCAGCGATTCGATGTATTCCGTGTCGTCGAGGATCATCTCGACCAGCTGGCGCAGCGGGATCGCGTCGACCTTCTCGCGCCAGACATCGAGTTGCTTGGCGAATTCCTGCAAGGCGCCGCGGGCCTTCTTGGGAACCAGCGCCAGCGCCTCGTCGCGCCGGATCGCCTCGTTCAGCGTCAGTCCCTGCTCCAGGGCGTGGCGCTCCAACTCGCGCAACGACTTGTCCCCGATGCCGCGCTTGGGCTTGTTGAGGATTCGCGCCAGCGCCAGGCTCGCCTCGGGCGCGGCCACCGCCTGCAGGTAGGCCAGCATGTCCTTGATTTCCAGCCGGTCGTAGAACCGGATGCCGCCCACCACCCGATAGGGGATGTTCTCGGCCCGCAGCCGGTCTTCCACCGCGCGCGACAGCGCATTGATGCGGAAGAAGACCGCCATCTCGCTATAGCGGACGCCCTCGGCCCGGCGCAGCTTCCGCACCTGCTCGACGACGAAGTCGGCTTCGCTGAGCGACGAGGCGGCCGAAAAGACAACGATCGACTCGCCCTGGGGGCCGTCGGTCCACAACTCCTTTCCCAGCCGTTCCTTGTTGTGTTCAATGACGGCGTGCGCCGCGGACAGAATGGTTTTGGTGGAGCGATAGTTCTGCTCCAGGCGCACGAGCCGCGCCGCGGGGAAGACCTTCTGGAAGTCGAGCAGGTTGTTAATGTCCGCCCCGCGCCAACTGTAGATCGACTGGTCTTCGTCGCCGACTACGCACAGGTTGCCCGACCGCCCGGCCAGCAGTTCCACCAAGCGGAATTGCGCGTAATTCGTGTCCTGGTATTCGTCGACCAGCAAGTGCTGGTACCGCTCCTGGTAGTGCGCGCGGGTTTCCGCATTGCTTTCGAACAGTCGGATCACCTTGAGCAGCAAGTCGTCGAAATCCACCGCGTTGTTCGCCGTGAGCATCCGCTCGTATTCCACGTAGATATTCACGTAGTCCTCGACCGGCCCGCTCGTGAACAGTTCGGCGGACTCCTCCGGCCCGAGCAGCCGGATCTTCGCCTGGCCGATTCGATCCAGCGCCTGCTCCGGCGTCAGCCGCTTCGGGTCGATCTCCAGGCGCGCCATGCACGCCTTGACCACGCCGCGCTGGTCCGTTTCATCGAGGATGGTAAACCGTTTTGACAGCCCCGCCTTCTCGGCTTCGCGCCGAAGGAGGGCGGCGCAAAACGAATGAAACGTCGACACCGACAGGCGGGCCATGGCCGACGGATCGACCAGCCGCGCCAGCCGGTCGCGCATCTCGCGGGCGGCCTTGTTGGTGAATGTGGCCGCGAAGATCTGCCACGCCGGCACGCCTTTTTCGTGGATCAGGTAGGCGATCCGGTGGGTGATCACACGGGTCTTGCCCGACCCAGCGCCGGCGATCACCAACAGCGGCCCGTCGGTGGTTGCCACCGCCTCGCGTTGCCGCGGGTTCAGGTTTTCGAGAATGGGAGAGGCCACGGAATACTCCTTGCTGGCGACGCGGCGGCAGGAACTCGAATCCGGGAGCGGCAACTCACGGCCCTTTGGGTCACCCAGGAAAACCGAAAGAGAGGTTCGGAGTGACGCCTTTAGGCGTTCTCTGAGCCAAACCCGAGGCGCTTGGGATAACGCCTGAAGGCGTCACTCCGAACCTCATTTTCGGGAGAAAGTCCGGCCGCTCATTCCCACGCCAAAGCGCCCCATCGGCCGGAAATGCCGGCGCCGCCCGGACGGGGGGGGCCCAAGCCGATAGACCTGCGCGCCGAGTTCGGGGGGATTGTGTATGTCCCGCGGACGGGGCGCCAGTGGAAAGCGTTGCCGCACGAGCGATATGGCGGCCCCCGTGCGGAAATGCCTCCCGATTGGCGCGGCTTTCATGAGGCGGCGCCGTCGCGTTATTTGTGCCGCGATGCATGAGAGCGCAAACGCCCTCTTCCGCAAGGAATCGCAATCCGATAAGATGTATGGAGGATACGGGCGCCCTCGGTCTCGGAATCCTCTGAACCGAGCGCTGGGAACTCCAACTTCGGACCCGCGACGTGGCTGGTGAGACCATTGAACCCCCTGCAATGGAAGACGGCGCCGTCGGCCTGCGGTCCGCCGCGTCCACCGAGCATCTCTCCCATTTTCTGGTTTCGCTGGCCACGGTGTACGGCGTGGGCATGCTGGAAAGCGGCTTGAGCGTGCTGCGCACGTTTCTGTTCGCCGGGTGGATGGGGCGCGAGCGCTACGGCGCCTTCACGCTGGCCACGTCGCTGGTCACGTTCCTGCTGCCGCTGGCCGGGCTTCAGATCTCCTCGGCGTTTTCGCGCTACGTGCCCGAATACGAGCGGCGGGGGTCGTTGCGGATCTTTCTGCGGCGCTCGTTCGCCATTGTGGCCGTGTCCAGCGCCGTGTTTTTTCTCGTCAGCCAGGCGGCCGCCGAACGGCTGGCGCGGCTGGTGTTTCAGCAGGAGGGTTATGCGCCGCTGTTTCGGCTGGCCTCGCTGGGGCTGGTGTTCACGTCGTTCTACTCCGTGGGGCTGGCGGCGCTGCGCGGCTTGCGGATGTTCCGGTCCACCTCGGCGCTGGAGCTGTTGAAGACGGCGGTCTTCACCGCCCTGGGCGCCGCCCTGTTGCTTGCGGCGGGGCGGAGGGCGGAATGGGCGATCACGGCGAACCTGATCGCCGTGGGCGGCGTGGCGGCGGTGTTCGCGGCGACCCTGACGCGCCGCGGCCGCTCGTGGCCGCGCACCGCCGACATCGAGCCGCTGGGGCCGTTCGCCCGGCGGCTGCTG
>JAPLSS010000681.1 GCA_026398515.1 Candidatus Sumerlaeota bacterium
CATGAGCGATAGGATGCCTTCCTGCATGCGCGCGCCGCCGGAGCAAGAGAAGACGATCACCGGCAGCGACTCGGCCAGCCCGCGTTCGACGACGCGGGTGACCTTCTCGCCGACGACCGCGCCCATGCTCCCGCCGATGAACGAGAAATCCATGACCGCCGCGGCGACCTTGAACCCGGACAGCGTGGCGACGCCGCTCAAGCACGCGTCGTTCAGGCCCGTCGCGCCCTGATAGGACTTCAGCCGCTCGGAGTACGCCTTCGTGTCGAAAAAGCCGAGGGGATCGGTCGGCTTCAGCGCGAGGTTGTCTTCCTCAAAAGAATCGAACGTGATGGCGATGCGCTGGCGGGCGGTCAACTTCGAGTGGTAGTCGCACTTCGGGCAGACCCACAGGTTCTTCTCGTATTGCTCCTTGAGGACCATGTTGACGCAGTTCTCGCACTTGACCATCAGGTCGTGCGGGATGCGGTCCTTCATCTTCGGCGCGTCTAGTTTGGTGTATTTGGGCTTGCGAAACCAGTCCATGAGTCGTGCCTTTCGCCACGAGACAGTCCGGCGTTTTCACGGGGAACGGCGCTTTCGCGCGCGGCCGACTCCACGGTCGCTGGCATTCTAGTCCGGGAGGCATTCCTGTCAAACAAGAACTGGACGGCGGACCACGCGCCGGCGCGACGACTGCCTGTTGACAAAACAGCCGGTTTGTATGATCCTCCCCCAGTCCAGTTCCAGCAGGGTAGCATTGTTGTTGCGCAGTCGGACGGCGTCTTCGCCAAGTCTGGATGAAAAGGAGCGGAGCCGATGCACCGCGCACCCGCCAATCGAACGTATGCGACGCTGTTCGTCTTGTCCGCGCTGCTGGCGATCGCCGGCGGCGGTCTGGCCCGCGGCCAGGTGAGCAACCGCCCGCGGCCGGACACCTGGGTCGCCAACGGGCCGGTGTGGGCCGTCGTGCGCACCGCCTCCACGATCTATCTCGGCGGAGCGTTCACCTATGTCGGGCCGAGCACCGGCTATGGCGTTCCCATCGATGCGGGAACCGGCGCCCCGGTCGCCATTTATCCCAAGGTGAACGGCATTGTCTACGCCTGCGTGGCCGACGGGGCGGGCGGCTGGTATGTCGGCGGCGAGTTCACGCGGGTCGGCGGCGTCGAACGCAACGGGATCGCCCACATCTTGGCGAGCGGCGCGGTCGACGGCGCCTGGGACCCGAACGCGGACGATTCGGTCTACTGCCTGGCCCTCTCCGGTTCAACGGTCTATGCCGGCGGCGAATTCCAGAACATCGGCGGGCAAGCGCGCAACTGCATCGCCGCGCTGGACTCCACCGGCGCCGCCACCGCCTGGGACCCCGACGCGGATGACGTGGTCTACGCGCTAGCGGTCTCCGGCGCGACGATTTACGCCGGCGGCGACTTCTTCAGCATTGGCGGGCAGGATCGCTACTACATTGCCGCGCTGAACAACACCGCCGGCGCCGCGACGGGTTGGAACCCCGACTCGGACGACTCCGTTCTGGCGTTGGCGGTTTCCGGTTCGACCGTGTACGCCGGCGGATATTTCTCCAACATCGGCGGCCAGGACCGCAGCTACATCGCCGCGCTGAACGCCTCCGGCGACGCCACCGCCTAGGCCCCCGAGGCCGACTATGCCGTGCAAGCCCTGGCCGTCTCCGGCTCGATCGTCTATGCCGGGGGCATGTTCAATCAGATCGGGAACCGCACGCGCAATTACGTCGCCGCGCTCAACGCCTCCACCGGCGCGGCCACCTCTTGGAACCCGAACGCGGACTACTTCGTCGAGTCGCTCGCTGTGTCCGGTTCGACGATCTACGCCGGCGGCGAGTTCACCGCCATCGGCAGGAAGCCCCGCAGTCTCCTGGCCGCGCTCAACAACACCAATGGCGACGCCGCCGCGTGGGACCCGAACGTCAACGGCGCGATCGCCCCGGCCGTTTACGCTCTGGCGGTCTCCGGCTCGACCCTGTACGCCGGCGGATGGTTCGACAGCATGGGCGGGAAGACGCGCAACAATATCGCCGCGCTCGACGCCGCCACCGGCGCCGCCACCGACTGGGACCCCAACGCCGACTCCGACGTCACCTGCCTCGCCGTCTCCGGTTCGACGATCTACGCCGGCGGGTGGTTCACCGACATCGGGGGAGCGACGCGCAACTGCATTGCCGCGCTCAACGCTTCCGACGGACTAGCCACCGGCTGGGACCCGGACGTGAACGGCGTGTTGTACGCCCTCGCGGTATCCGGGTCGAACGTTTACGCCGGTGGCGACTTCGGCGGCATCGGCGGCCAGATGCGCAACAACCTCGCCGCGATCAACGTCTCCACGGGCAATCCCGGGGCCCTCAACCCCAACGCCGATGGGCAGGTGAACGACCTCCTGATCTCCGGCACGACCCTCTATGCCGTCGGCGGATTCACGACGATTGGCGCCAACGTCCAGACGCGCAACCACATCGCCGCGATCAACATGACCAACGGCAACGCCACCCCTTGGAATCCCAACGCCGACAGCTACGCCTACACGCTGGCCCTTGACGGCACGACCCTCTACGTCGGCGGGCGGTTCACCAACATAGGCACGCAGCCGCGCAACTGCCTTGCCGCGCTCAGCACGTCCACCGGCGTGGCCACCTCGTGGGACCCCAACGCGAGCGAATCGGTCACCGACATCGCCCTCTCCGGCTCCAGCCTCTACGTCGGCGGTTGGTACCACACGATTGCCGGCCAAACGCGCAACGGCTTGGCGGCGTTCAACACCACGACCGGCGCCATCACGCGCTGGAACCCCGACGCCGACGACTGGGTGGAATCCGTGGCGGTCAATGGAACGGCGGTCAGCGTCGGCGGGCAATTCGCCCTGATCGGCGGCGACCCCCGCTCCGCCTTCGCCGAATTCGGCCCGCAATCCAGCGCCCAGCCGGCGTGGCGGCGATACGAATAGAGGCGGCGGGGTTCGTGGCGCGGGCCTTCCAGCCTGTGAATCTCCGAGCGGCGGCAAAGGCCTGAAATCACAGGCGAGAAAGCCTGCGCCACAAGCAGAGCAGCCGCTCATGGCCCTCCGGGTCGCGCGGACAGGCCCGAAAATGAGGTTCGGAGCGCGACCTTCAGGTCGTAGCAGTCTCTCCGGATTCCAGGCGCTTTGTACGACCTGAAGGTCGCACTCCGTACCTCATTTTCGGGAGAGGACGCTACTTCGACTTCTTGGGCTTCACTTGGCACTTCGAACAGAGGAACGCCTCCACGCCTTCGATCTTCAGCGACTTGATCGGCTGGCCGCAGCGCTTGCACGCCTCGCCCTTGCGGTTCCAGACGCGCAGGAAGTCGCGCACGGTGTTTTCGATCGGTTGGGCGCGATCTTCGATGGTCTGGCAGGCGGCTTCGAGAGTGTCGAGGATGGCGTCGTAGAGCCGGTCGAGTTGGTCTTCGCTCACGGCGCTGACCTTGGCCTGCGGGTGGATGCTGGCCCGGTGCAGGATCTCGTCGGCGTAGACGTGGCCGATGTGGCTGATCTGCGTCTCATCCATCAGCATCTGGCGGATCGTGAGGTCCGGGTTGTGCCGGGCGATGCGGTGGAAGCGCTCGGGCGAGAAGTTCTTGCCCAGCGGGTCGGCGCCCTGCTCCATGAGCCCGGGCACGTCGTCGAGCTTGTCCTTGGCGGCCAGGTAGGCTTCGGCGGTCTTGGCCGGATCGAGGAACCACAGGCGCGGCCCGCCTTCCATGTGGACGACGAACACCAGCGTCCGCGGGCGGCGGGTGCCCAAGCCCGGGAATTTGAAATGGCCTTCCTCGGCGGGCTTGACCACCAGGCGGTCCTTGGCGTTGGTCCGCAGGAGGATGAACGGACCGCGCCGGCGGACCTTGGTGACTTTCAATCCCGTCAGCCGGTCGGCGAAGTCCCCCTCGACCAACACGTGGACCTGGTCGGGCAGCAGCACTTCGGCCTCGATGATGCGCTTGCCGGACAGTTCGCGCTCAAACACCTTTCGCAGATACTCCAGTTCGGGCAGTTCGGCCATGGCGGTGGACTTCGGCCCGCCGGCGCGAACGTCGGTCGCGGCGCGGCGGCTCCTTGAAGAGGTCGAAAAAACGCCTCGTAGGGCTCGTTCCGATATAACTCCGGCGGACAACGATCTCGTATGCGCCTTCCCGCAACTACGACGACATATCCGGTTCATTCCCCGAAGGGGAACAACATGAGCAGCCGTAGGCGCCAGCCCACGGAACGGGGGGCGAGCGGACCTGACCCTGAAGAGGTCGAACCATGCGGCGTCCGACTTGCGCGACCTCTTCCAGGTCGGGCCTCTTGCCCTCGCCTTTCCGTGGGCTGGCGCCCACGGCTACTCAGATTCAACCTCCTTCGGGGTCGTAGACCAGAACCGCAAAACGCTTGCCTTCTCCTCGACGCCTAATCCGTCGCCATACTTCTGAATTGGAGCGCTCAGGGCTGCGTGGCTCCCTCCGGCGCCGGTTGGCTCGGTGGCGTGGCCCGCTGGGCCGGCAGATGGACTTTGGCGGTCGGCTCGGCGGCGCTCCACGCGGCGCTCGGCGGCGAGATCGCCTTCGACGGGCCAGACGGAAGCGTCGCCGCAGGCTCGGGCGTCCCGACGGGAGGCAAGGCGGACGAGACGACCGGCCGCGACGCCTCGGTCATGTCGCCCAGGAAGGCCGGTTTCGCCGTCGTCAAATCCGCCTCGCTGATTTTGGCCTTCTGCGCTTCGGTCGCCAGCGGCTCTTCCGTGCTCGGCGCGGTCAGCCCCGGCTCGCGCAGTTCGATGTTGAACCGTTCAAGCAGGGCGCCGCGGGCGACCTCGAAATCGATCAGCGCCTTGTTGTAATCGATCACGGACAGAAGGTAGTTGACCTCCGCCGCCGCGAAGTCGTTCTGAAAGGTAATGACCTGGAACGACGTGGAAATGCCCACGTCGTACCGCTCCTTCTCCGCTTCCAGTTTGGCCGTTTCGTATTCGACGGCGGCCTTGGTCACCGCGATTTGCTCGCGCGCCGTGCGAATCGCGCGCAACGCGGTGCGCACCTGCTGGATAACGGCCTGGCGCGACTTGTCGATCGACGCCTTGCCGATTTCGATCTGGTTAAGCGACTCCTGATAGCGCGCGTTGGCTTGGCGGTTTTGCAACGGATATTGAAAATCCATGCCGATGGAATACGCGTCGGCCTCGTACTCCTCGCCGGACATGGGCTTGACCACCCCGGTCAAGGCGTTGACGTTCAACTCCGGGAGGCGGTCGTTCTTCGCCACCCTCCGGTTGATCTCGTTGTTCTGTTGCGCGATCTCGGCCTGGCGAATCTCGGGGCGCTTGGCCATGGCTTCCTCAATGGCCTCGGTTTCGTCGTAATCCGTTTCGAAGAAGACGGGCTTCTGCAGCGGGACCAACTGCGCCTTCCATTCCTGGGCGTCCCGCGGCAGGTTCATCGTGGTCTTCAAGACATCCATGACGTCTTGGACGTTCTTCTGCGCGGTGATGACTTTCTCCTGGCGGTCGGCCACCTGCGCCTGCGCCTGCAAGACGTCGGTCTTGGGGCGCCAACCGGTTTCAAACTTGACCGTGTTGATGCGCAGCAGGTCCTCGGCCTGCGCGAGCGATAGTTTCTGCACGTCCAAATTGTTGAAAGCGAACACCAAGTCCCAGTACGACTTCAGCGCCCTGGACAGCTGGGCCATGACCTGGGCGCGGAACGCTTCGCGCGACAGCAGGGCGTTGTTCCGCGCGATATGGATGGGGGCGTTGGTCACCTCGGGGCCGAAGCCCCTTAGCAGCGGCTGAGTGATGCCCAGCGTCAGCGAGCGCACGTAATTCAGACTGTGGTTGATCGTGTCGGTCTGCGACGAGGTGATACTGTCCAACAGGCCAAACTGCGCGGTCTGAGCGCTAAAGGAACGCGAGACGGTGTTGGTGAGATTGGCCTGGCGCGTCAGATCGTACGCCAAGCTGATCACGGCGCCGGAGGGCAGCAGCTGGCTCAAGGAGGCGTCCAGGAGCGCCTGGTGCTGAAGCGTCAGGGAGCGGGTCTTGGATTCGGACTGGCTGGAGCCGGGGGTGGGGCCGGTGTTGGTCCCGCCGCTGGTGGTTTGCGAGACCGAGGAACCGTGGCTGCTGGAGGCGGAGCGCTGTCCGCCCAGGGTCTCGCCATAGGAGGAACTGAGGCGGGCCAGCAGGTCATAGATGCCTTTGGCGCCGGTGACGCGATCGCGCGCCGTGTCGCGGTCCAGGTCGGAGATGTAGATGTCGAGGTTGTTGGCCAGGGTGGTGTAAAGCACGTCGCGCAAGCCGAGTTCGACTTTCGGTCCCGCGAGAAAAGCGGTCGGGGTGCTGGGAACGTCGGAGATGATCGAGGCGGGAACCGGCGGTTCGGCCTGCGGATTGGCGATCCACCGGGAGATGTCGACCGTGGTGGTCGCCTTGGGGAATCGTTGCGCCTGCGTGGGGACAGGTCGAGGCGACTGGCAGGCCGAACAAAGCAAAGCCACGAGCAACAATGCGGAACCGGAAACACGTAGAAGCCCATTCATCTCAGTGCGGCGCTCCAGGAACGGCTGATGCCGAGAAGCCGGGGATGTCGTCTGACGCAGCCATGAATCGCGCAAGCGAAGCAGGTGGAACCCTCACGGAGCCGCTGGACAACCGGGGGGAAGTTCCGGACGCCGACTCCTCGGCGGGACGGCGGGAAAACCGGTCTGACCAACGTTGTTCCGTGATTAACGCAGTCGCGCACCATGACCATTCGAGACGGAAAAGTCAACCCGATTCTTGGCCTGGATGCGGGGCCTCGGCGCCAACCCACGAGATAATTCCAGCAAGGGGAAGGCTCTCCGCGCGCCCGAAAAAGCGAAGCTCAAGCGAAAGCCGCGAGTTCGGAGTGGCGTGGACAATCTTGTCTGCGCAGATCGCGCGATGCCGGACCCGGGCGCGGACAAGGCCGCCCACGCCGCTCGAAACGCCTATAGGCGTCACTCCGAACTCTTCTCTCGAACCCGAGCCATGGCTTGCGCCTGCTGGGACGTGGGAATGAACTCCATGAATTCGATGCGGTTGCCGTCGGGATCATAGAAGTTGTAGATCTTCGATCCGTCGGTCCCGACGACGATTTCGTCCCTTTCCTTGCGGCGGGACTCCGGCGGCAGACGCTTCTGCAGGTCCGCGACGGCCTCTTCGATGTTCGCCACTTCAATGGCGAAGTGCGTGTTCATCTTCTGCGGCTGGTTTGGGTTTCCCTTGAACAGCTCAACGAACGTCGTGGGCGACAGCTGAAGGTAGATGATGGTCAGATTGCCTTGTTTGTTGTACAGGCGGAATGCTTCTTCAAGCCCCAGCACCTCGGTATACCACTGGAGCGACTTGTCGATGTCCGAGGTAAGGACGCCGACGTGACTCAGGGTTTTCATGTAGCGTTTCATGCGTTCGACTCCCGAAAACCTCTGCTCTTGCGTTGCCAGCGAAGGGAGACGCGCGGAACCGAGGAGTATGGAGTCCCGCCTTCCGGCGGAATGGCTCGGTCTCGATCCCAATTCCCTTTCGCCTCATTCCGCCTGAAGGCGGGACTCCATACTCCCCTCATGAGTGCCGCGGCGCTACGCCTTCTTCAGTTGCAGCTTCGGCAGTTGTAACGCCTCTTCCAGATGCTGAACGGCGCCCATGCCGACCGAGATCGTCGTGATGCCCGGCTGGTCGAGAACGAAGCGGTAGCAGATCTGGTGGTGGCTGATCTGGACGCCGTCGGGGGCGTACTTCGCGCGCATCGCCTCGCCGAGTTTGGCCGGGTCGACGAACTTGGCGATCTTCATGGCCACGACCGCCAGGCCCGCCTGCTTGGCCTTGGCCAGCGTGTCGCGGAAATCCTCGAACTTCTTGCCGGCTCTGGCCCGCCCCGCCTTCTGCCGCGCGGGGGCCTTGGCTCCCGACTCGGAGGCTTCGCCTTCGTTTCCGCCGCTGACTTTGGCCAGCATCTCGGGGTCCATCGTGGTGATGGCCACCGCCGGCATGATGAAGTCGTGATAGCCCGAGGCGATGGCCTTGTCGCAAACGGCGACGTAGTTCTGGTGCGAGGAGACGCCGAAGAAGCGAATCTTGCCTTCCTTCTTCAGCTTTTCGATCGTCTCGCGCAGTCCCGGATAATCGACGTCGGCCGGATCGTTGGCGCCGTGCGGGCAGGCGAAGAAGTCGACGTGGTCGGTCTGTAGGCGCTTGAGGCTTTCCTCCAGAACCTTGCGGATGGCGGCTTCGGCATCGGCGGCGGGCTTGTCGCGCAACGACGCGTGGGGGACCCCGGTGGCCTTGGTGAGGATAATGACCTTATCGCGGCCGAAGGTCTTGAGCGTGTCGCCGATGATGGTTTCGGTGAGCGTTTTGCTGTAAGCCGGGGCGGTGTCGATGAAGGTCATGCCGGCGTTCAATGCGGCGCGCAGCACCTGGGGGTTCGACTGAGTGGTGTCCATGGAGCCGAAGGCGATTTCCGGGACTTTGATGCCAGTCTTGCCGAAATCGCGCAACGGGATGTCGGCTTTCAGAGGGCCGGCCCCGGCCGGCGCGGCGGCGGACTCGGTTTCCGCGGCCGACGCGCCCAGGCTCAGGGCGGCCCCGGCCGCGCCCAGGCCGACGGTTTTCAGAAAGGTTCGTCGCGTGGCGTCATGAGAGTCGGTCATGAGACTGTCTCCTTGAAGAAGATGAAATGTGGCGATGCGGCGTATGATGGCGTGTCCGCGTCGGCCTTGTCAATCGCGGATGAGGCCATGAGTTGGGACGGTTGCGCGGCAACGGCGACAAATCCGTCGCCAAAACCCCGGTTGACCCGCGCCGGGGCATTCCGCACAATGCCCGCCCGTTGCCTCCATCCCGCGAAACGGAACCGGACGCATGAGCGAAGTCCTCTCTTTTCAGAACGCCATTCTTCAATTGACGGACTACTGGGCGCGCGCCGGCTGCCTCCTGTGGCAACCCTACAACACCGAAGTCGGCGCGGGCACGATGAACCCGGCGACCTTCCTGCGGGTCCTGGGGCCGGAGCCGTGGAACGTCGGCTACGTGGAGCCCAGCGTGCGGCCCGACGACAGCCGCTATGGCGACAACCCCAACCGCATCCAAATGCACACGCAATATCAGGTGATCCTCAAGCCCGATCCCGGCAATCCGCAGGAACTGTATCTGAAGAGTTTGGAGGCGCTCGGAATCGACTGCCGCAAGCACGACATCCGCTTCGTCGAGGACAACTGGGAATCGCCGGCGCTGGGCGCGTGGGGCCTGGGCTGGGAGGTCTGGCTCGACGGGTTGGAGATCACGCAATACACCTATTTTCAGCAGGCCGGCGGCTTCGTGCTCGATCCGCCGTCGGTCGAGATCACCTATGGACTGGAACGCATCCTGATGGCCCTGCAAGGGGTCGATCATTTCAAGAAGATCCATTACGCGCCGGGCATTTCCTATGGCGAGCTGTTCGGGCCGAATGAATATGAAATGAGCGTCTACAACCTCGACCAGGCCGATGTGGCGCGGATGACGCAACTGTTCGACCTCTACGAGGCCGAGGCGCTGACGCTGCTCGAAAAGGGGCTGCCGATCCCGGCGTACAACTACATTCTGAAAACCTCGCACACGTTCAACTTGCTCGACTCGCGCGGCGCCATCGGCGTCACCGAGCGCGCGCGCTACTTCGCCCGCATGCGCGGCCTGGCGCGCAAGGTGGCCAAGGCGTGGCTGAAGCGGCGCGAGGAGTTGGGCTTCCCGCTGGGGCAGGCGTCGCCGTCCACTCCGAACGCCGGCGTCCACCCCGTCCACTCCGCCCATGCGTCCCCGCCTTCCCCCCGAACCTTCCTCCTGGAAATAGGCTCGGAGGAGATGCCGGCGGGTGACGTCGACCTGGCCATCGAGCAAATGCGCGCGTTGGCCCCGGCGTTTTTGAAGGACCTGCGGCTGAAGCATGGCGCAGTGGAAGTCGAAGCCGCGCCCCGGCGCCTCAGCCTGATCGTGAGGGAGCTGGCCCCGATACAATGGGAAGAAGAGCGGGTGGTCAAAGGGCCGCCGACGCGCGTGGCGTTCGACGCGGCGGGCAAGCCGACCAAAGCCGCCGAGGGTTTCGCCAAGAAGTCGGGCGTGGCCATCGAGTC
>JAPLSS010000389.1 GCA_026398515.1 Candidatus Sumerlaeota bacterium
TGACCGCCAAACGGGGCCATACTTTCGCTGGTTTCCATTCGGACAACCGGGTGCCAGGAACCGTTCGGAAACCGGGGAAGGTGGGCGCGGGATGAGACAAGCCATGGTGGTGGCGGTATGAACGATCAGGAAAGAAAGACCCTTGGGAATTTCAAGCAGCGGGTGACTGCCCAATTCCCCGGCTCTCAGTTGGTTCTCTTCGGATCGCGGGCGCGCGGCGACGCGGAGCCGGATTCGGATATGGACGTGTTGGTCATTCTGGATCACGCCGTGTCGACGCCGGACCGGGAAGCGGTCAGCGAGTGCGCTTGGGAGGCCTGCGTCGGACAGGGGGTCATGCTGACGCCCGTGCCTGTTTCGCGCCAGGACTGGCAAGAGGGGCTCCTGTCGTCCTCGTTGCTGGCGATGGCGGTGGCGGAAGACGGGGTCCCCGTATGAAGCCGGAGCACGTAGCCCAACTGGTGAAGCTCAGAATGCAGCAGGCCCGCGAAGCCTTGGGCGCTGCCCAGCTCCTGTTGGAGAGCGGCCGCTCCGTTCAGGGCGCAATCAATCGTTCTTACTACAACAGCGACCGATTTCCCGTTTGCCCCGAGGGCAACAGGCCGCCTCCCTAATCGCCTTTTTCGTTTTCACATCCGGCAGAAAACGCTCGCCGGCGCGGCGCGAAGACCGCCCGGCGCGAGCTGGGCGTCTTCGCCCTCTACCGCTTCCGCGAAGGAGCCGGCTCGTGGGCTTTGATTTCCGCGACCTGCCGCGCGAACTCCTCGGCTTCGCGGCGCATTTGCTGGACGAACTCGTTGGCGTCGATCGTGCCAAGCACCGCGTCCATCTCCGCCTGGCTGTCGTAGGCGATCCGCCGGAAGCCGTCTTGGTAGTCCTTGGCCCGCGACTCGTAGGTCAGCTGCGCGATCTTCTCCTTCGTCGCCGCGGCCTGGTCCAGGAACGCGAACCACCGATCGGCGTCCAGCGCGCCGGCGCCGAGGCCGTGCAGGTCGAGCAGCGAAGCGAGCGCGTGCCGCGCCTTGTCTTGCGGATAGCGCTCGGCCAGGCGGCCATACTCGGCATGGACGTCGTCCCACGTCGCCAACTCGCCGGAGACGACCTTCTCGCGCAGCGCCTTCACATCGCTCGCCCGCATGAGCTGGCCGCCGACGTTGAGCCACGCCTCGCGCCTGGCCCCGGCCAGCCGCGCCTTCAGTTCCGCCAGGGTCGCCAGGCCGCGTTCGCGCAGAAAGCCCATCAGCGTTTGCATCGAGTAGAAATGAATCATCTCGCGGTACATGGCCCACCCGCGCTCGGCTTTCAGGATGCGCGCCGGACGCTTGGAGTTTTCCATGTGTTCGCCCAGGATTTCCAGCGCGCCGACCGCGTCCGGCGTCTCTTCCAGCCATCGGCGCCCCGTCCGCCGCAGTTCCTCGCTCGCGAGCCCGTCCGCCGCCTTTCCCTCCCGGCGCAACGCGGCCTTGGCCGTCCATTCCTCCAGCAACGCCAGGCCGGCGAAGATCTCTTCGACGCTATCGGGGGCGAGCGCGTCGAATTCCAGCGCCTGGCCCTTGTGGATTCGCG
>JAPLSS010000029.1 GCA_026398515.1 Candidatus Sumerlaeota bacterium
CTTCGACACCATGGGGACGGCGATCGGCGTCGGGAAGCAAGCGGGGTTCGTGGATGAGAAGGGCGACATTCCGCGCATCCGCGGGCTGCTGGTGGTCGATTCGCTGGGGGCGCTGTGCGGCGGCCTCGGCGGGTGCTCGTCGGTGACGTGCTACGTCGAAAGCGCGGCGGGCGTCAGCGTCGGCGGGCGCACCGGCCTGACCAGCCTGGTGACGGGCGCGGCGTTTCTCGTCTCGCTGTTTTTCATCCCGCTGGTGGGCATCCTCGGCGGCGGCGTGGAGACCGGCCCCGGCGCGTTCGCCTACCCGATCACCGCGCCGGCGCTGATCATCGTCGGATTCATGATGTGCGGCCACGTCGGGAGCATTCGCTTCAACCGCATCGAGACGGGCCTTCCCGCCTTCCTGATCCTGAGCATGATTCCGCTGACGGCCAGCATCTCGCACGGCTTGGCGTTCGGGTTCATCTCGTATTGCCTGATCCAGGCGGTGCGCGGCCGCTGGCGCGAGGTTCACCCGCTGCTCTACGTGGTGGCGGTGTTGTTCTTCGCAACGCTGGCGGCGCGGTAGAGCGCCTCCGCAATCCGCCAAAGCGGGGACGAGGCCGTCCGCGCCCCCGGAAGCCGCCAACTCCCGGCTGGACGGCCGGCGCGACTCCAACGACAGTTCAAGCATCCCTCGAAAAGGCACGCGCTGAATGGATTCGGTGACTGCGCATTGCGCCGAACTGAACCGCTGCAACCAGCGCGGCGGACGCATGCTCTCGATGGTCGACCTGTTGGAGGCTGAAACGCTGAATCTGGACCTGGCGGCGTGGCTGACGGCGCGCGTGGCCGGAGGCGACTCGTTTCTCGTCGGCGCGCGGCCGGGAGGGGCGGGGAAGACGACCGTCATGTGCGCGCTGCTCAATCTGGCCCCGGCCGATCGCCCGCTCGTGGCCGCCACGCCGGAGGCCGTGCGCGCTGCGGCGCGGGAGGCCGCTCCGGCGCCGCGCTGCTACGTGTGCCACGAGATCGGCGGCGCTGGCGCCGCCTGCGGGATCGGCGGCGCTGGCGCCGCCTGCGGGATCGGCGCGGGTCCCTATTTCGCCTACCTCTGGGGCGCCGACCTGCGCGCCTATTGCTCGCTTGCGGAGAAAGGGCAGATGCTCGCCGCCAACCTGCACGCCGATGACGCGGAGGAGGCGCGCGAGCAGATTTGCGGGCAAAACCGGGTCCCCGCGGCCCACTTCAACACCTTCCGCCTCCAGGTCTACCTGCGCGTCGAGCGCGGGGGCCTGCGCGCCCGGCGGCGGATCGACAAGGTGTACGCCTCCGACGGCGCGGCGGCGCCTGGGCTGGTCTTCGACGCGGAGAACGAGGTCGTGATGAAGCCTGAAGTCCGCGACAATCCTCGGATCGCCGCCTGCCGCGCGTTTCTGGGAAAGGCCCTCGATGACCGCGCGCGGACGATTGAGGAGGTGAGGGGAAGGTTTATTGAGAATTTGCGCGCCGGGAACCCTTGAGAGGGATCAAACGGCCGAAAGGACCCGAGGGACCCAAAGGACAAACAGATCCTATGGATCGTTGGGATCCCTGAGGTCTTCTTGGTCCTTGGGGTCCCTTGCGTCCTTCTCCCTTTCCTTCGCACCTTCCTCTTGATCTGCGGTCCTGGTCGTGAGACAAAGCCCCCCGCTTTCACCAGAAAGATCCATGCGATCGGAACCGCCAGATCCCTCCTCCCCCGGCGCTTCGGACGGGCCTCGCGACCCCTCGGCCAACGGCGAGCGTTGGGGGACGCGCCTGCGCCGGTTCCTGATCGGCAAGCCTCGCGACCTGTCTGATCGCTCCATCTTCCACCGTCTCTCGCTCGTGCCGTTCCTGGCCTGGGTCGGGCTGGGCGCCGACGGGCTGTCGTCCTCCTGCTACGGCCCGGAAGAGGCGTTCCGCACCCTGGGGGAAAACACCTACCTGGCCATCGCCTTGGCGCTGGCGGTGGTCCTGACGGTCTCCATCGTTGGGGCCGCGTCTTCACACATCATTGAGGAATTCCCCCTCGGCGGCGGCGGCTACAACGTCGCGACCAAGCTGCTCGGCGAGCGGACCGGCGTTTTGTCGGGCTGCGCCCTGCTGGTCGATTACGTGCTGACGATCACGGTGTCGATCGCCTCGGCCGGCGACGCGCTGTTCAGCCTGCTGCCGCCCTCCTGGCACGAGTACAAGCTGCCGGCCTGCGCCACGATCATCATGGCGCTGACGGTGCTCAACATGCGCGGAGTGAAGGAGTCGGTGCTGGCGCTGCTGCCGATCTTTCTGGCGTTCTTGATCACGCACGCGGTTCTGATCTTTGGCAGCATCGGCCGTCACGTCTCGGATCTCCCGGCCCTTGGCCAATCGGTCGCCCACGGGTTCCATGGCGGGCTTCACACGCTGGGCCTGTGGGGCATGCTGTTGCTCTTCCTGCATGCGTTTTCCCTGGGCGGCGGCACGTACACCGGCTTGGAGGCGGTCTCCAACGGCTTGCCGATCATGCGCGAGCCGCGGGTGGCCACCGGCCAGCGCACGATGTTCTACATGGCCACGTCGCTGTCGTTCACCGCCGGCGGGCTGCTCCTGAGCTATCTGTTGATCGGCGTGCACCCGCAGGCGGGCAAGACGTTGAACGCGGTGCTGGTCGGACAGTTTGTGCACAATTGGCCCGGGAGTCTGTTCTGGGTGATCCTAACCCTGTTCAGCGAAGGGGCGCTCTTGATCGTCGGCGCCCAAGCCGGGTTCATCGACGGCCCGCGCGTCATGTCGAACATGGCCATCGATTCGTGGCTGCCGCGTCGTTTCGCCTCGCTGAGCGACCGGCTGACGACGCAGAACGGCATCCTGCTGATGGGCGGGGCGTCGTTGGTCGCGCTCCTCTACACCAAAGGCGACGTCCGCTTCCTGGTGGTCATGTACAGCATCAACGTCTTCCTGACGTTTTCGCTGTCCATGGCGGGCATGCTCCGGCTGTGGCTGCAACGGCGAGCCGAGAATCCGTTGTGGAAGCGGCGTGTGGCGCTGTTCGGCGTCGGGTTGGCGCTGTGCGCGACGATTCTGGTCATCACCACCCTGGAGAAATTCGCCGAGGGCGGCTGGATCACTCTCGCCGCCACCGCCCTGGTCGTCGCCCTGTGTTTCCTGATTCGCAGCCACTACCTTTCGGTCGGGCGCCACGTGCGCCGGTTCGACAACATCATGGACGTCCTGCCCGAGGAGCGGACAGGGCCGCTTCCGCCGCTCGATCCCTCGCAGCCGACGGCCGCCGTGCTCGTCGGCCCGTTCGGGGGGACGGGCGTGCACCTGGTGATGACCATCCGCCGCCTCCTGCCCGACCATTTCAAGAGCCTCGTCTTCCTGTCGGTGGCCGTGGTCGATTCCGGCAAATTCAAGGGGCCGAGCGAGATCGAGGATCTCAAGCGCCGGACGCGGGAATCGCTGGAGAAATACGAGGCGCTGGCCGAGCGGATGGGGATCCCCTCGACCAGCCGCATGGGCGTGGGCACCGACGTGGTGCACGTCGCCGAGGAGCTGTGCGGCGAGGTCGGCAAAGAGTTCCCGCAGACGATGTTCTTCGCCGGCCAGGTCGTCTTCCGCAATGAAGTCTGGTACCATCGGCTCCTTCACAACCAAACGGCGTTCGACCTGCAGAAACGCCTGCTGACCGAACGCAAGACGTTGGTCATCGTGCCGATGGAAGTGTAGCGGAGCGCCGACAGGCATGTCCGCGCGCCGCTTCCGTCTGGCCCACCCCGCGCGGACAAGACTGTCCACGCCGCGCCGCGCCTCCGCGCAGATTTCTCTTCTCATGCCTCGGGGGGGTGAAGTACCCTTCGACGAAACCGTGGAGGGAGGGACAGGGCGTCATGCGCGCGCGTCGCCGTGACGCGCATGGTCCTCTATGGCTCGCCAACCGACAACAACTCCAGAGCTTTCCGAAGACGGGCGTTCGGACCGCGCGCCGGACGAGGAGCCTTCGCATTGGCTCTTCTCGCCGCTGGGCTGCCTGCTGGGGATCGTCGGCGCGGTGTTCCGGCTCATCTGGCTGGTGGTGTTGACCTTCTTCGTCATGGGGCTGGCGGGCGCGGGCGGCTACTGGGCCGTGCGCCACTATGTTACGGGGAAGGTGACGACGGTTCCCCTGATCGTCGATATGGATGCGTACGACGCCGCCGTCCTCCTGGGCAAGGCCGGGCTGTACATGGAACTCCAGGGCGACCCGGAGGTGAGCGACACCAAGCCGGCGGGGTTCGTGCTCGATCAACATCCGGAGCCTGAGACCAAGGTCAAGACCGGCACTCCGGTGCAGGTGAAGCTGAGCAGCGGCCCGACGATGGTCGACATGCCCGACCTGCGCGGCAAGGACTACAAGGAAGCGGAGGTGCTTCTGGACGCGGCGGATCTGAAAGCCGGACGCTACAGCAAGATCGAGAGCCGCAGCGTGGCCTTGGGAGGCGTGGTGACGACCGACCCGCCGCCGCAGGCCAAAGTCCGCCGCGGCGCCGCGGTCAACCTGCTGATCTCCAGCGGCCCCCCGCGCTTCGAGATCAGCATGCCGCGCCTGACGGGCAAGACGCGGGCGCAGGCCGCGGCGGCCCTGCAACGCCTGGGCCTGAAGATCGACGAGGTGCGCCAGCAAGTCCAGCCAAACGCGCCCGCCGGAGTGATCGTCGACCAGTCGCCCGCGGCCGGCGTGCGGCTGGACCCGCTCAATTCCATTATCGTGACCATTTCGGCGGGAAGCGGCTGAGAACAGGCGCACTCCAAAAAGCGTTGCCGCGAAGTGGGCACAGCCCCTTGTTTTCCCCTCAGCGGGCGAAGACCTTCTCGATGCGTTCGACCAGTTGGAACGGCTCGATCGGCTTGGTGACGAAGTC
>JAPLSS010000486.1 GCA_026398515.1 Candidatus Sumerlaeota bacterium
ACTCCGAACCCCGAACTCCGCACTCCGAACCTGGAACCCCGAACTCCGCACTCCGAACCCAGGACTCCGCACTCCGACCTGTGAACCCTATCCCACCATGGATAGACTTTCGTCGAACCGCACGGCCACCAGTTTCGAGACGCCCGCCTCTTCCATGGTCACCCCGTAGATCGAATCGGCCAGCGTCATCGTCTGCTTGCTGTGCGTGATGATGATAAACTGTGTTTGCTGCGAGAATTCAAGCAATAACTTCTTGAACCGCTCGATGTTGTTGTCGTCCAGCGGCGCGTCGATTTCGTCGAGGACGCAGAACGGGCTGGGCTTGTGCAGGAAAATTCCGAACAGCAACGCCACCGCCGTCAGCGCCTTTTCGCCGCCGGAGAGGAGCGAAATGCTCTGCAATTTCTTGCCCGGGGGCTGCGCGACGATTTCGATTCCGCCCTCCAGCAGGGGATCGCCGTTTTCCACGTCGGTCAACTGCAGGTCGGCGCGCCCGCCGCCGAACATCCGCCGGAACATCTCGATGAAATGGGCGCGGATCGACTCGAAGGATTCCTGGAACAAGCGCTTCGAGGTCTCGTCGATGGTGGCGATGGTCTCGGTCAACTGGCGGCACGCTTCGACCAGATCGGCTTCCTGCGCGCTGAGGAAGTCCAGCCGCTTGGCCTGCTCTTCGTATTCCTCGAGGGCGGCCATGTTGACCAGACCCATGGCGTTGATCTTCTGGTTTGTCTCCCACAGGCGCGCCTGCAGCTCTTCGTGGGTCAGAACGCCTTCCTCGGCCGGCTCGCCGTCCTCCTCGTCGACCTCGACCTCGGGCAGGTTCAGCAGGTCTTCGACCGCGCATTGGAAGCGCTCCATGGCCTCCGTGCGAACGTGGCCCAACTCGATCTCGGCTTCGTTTTTGCGCAGGAGGGCCTCCTGCGTTTCGTCCTGAAGGGCGTTGCGGTCGCTCTGGAGTGAATGCAGCGTTTGAAGGCGTTCGCGCAGGCGATGGGCGATTTCCTCTTTGCCTTGCTCGGCCTCGGCGATCTCGCGGTCCAGCGCGTCGCGCGATTCAAACCGGCGGCCAAGCGCGCCGCGCGTCTGGGCGATTTCCGCCTCGAATTCCTGGCGGCGTTTGGCGATGCCGGCGATTTCCTCGCCCCGGCGCGCCTGGGCCGCGGCGAGGGCCTCGCGGCGCTGCGTCAGGCGGGCGGTCCGCGACCGGAGGCGGTCGATCCGTTCCTGAATTGAGGCGATCTCGACCCGCAACTCGCTGAGCGAGCCGGCCAGCGCGTCGACCTGGGTGTCCTGCGAGGCCATTTCGCTCTGCGAGGCCTTGAGGCCCGCCTCGCATTGTTCGGCCTCGGCCGCCAGGCGCCGCGCCTCCTCTTCCTTCTCTTCGATGGTCTCGCGATGCGTGTGGATCTCGTCGAGCCACGCCTGGCGCCGGCTTTCGTATTCCTCGACCGAACGCTGGCGCTCCTCCAGCGAAGCGAGGCAGGCGTCGCGCTCCTTGACCAATTCGGCGCGCTCGACCTGCAGCGCGTGAATCTCCTCGCGCAGGCGGGCGGACCGCTCCTGGCCTGCGCGCAGCGTTTCGCGCAGGGTGTCGGAGCGCTTCCCGAGTTCGTTCAGCTCGCCCTGCAGTTTCGCGACCCGCTCGCGCAGCTCGTGGGTCTCGCGCTCGCGGCTCATCAGGCCCGAGGAGCGCACGTGGCCGCCGGAGATCGAGCCGCTGGGCTGGACGATCTGCCCGTCGAGCGACACGTAGCGCTGGCGCAGCCCGTCGCGCTCCAACTGGATGGCGCGATCCAGCGTCTCGACCACGATGGTCGAGCCGAGCAAGTGCCTCACGGCGACTTCGATGTCGGGATCGTAGGAGACCAGCTTGACCGCCGCGCCGATGACGCCCGCCTGATACAGCGCCTCGTGGAAGCGGCCGTTCGGCTCGCGCGCGTCGAGCAGGTCGAGCGCGCGACGATGTCCTGCACGCTGCCGCCGAGCGCCGCTTCGATGGCCAGTTCGTATTCGGCGGGCGAGCGCACCAACTGCGCCACCACGCCGAGCAAACCGCGCAGTTCGCCTTGGCCGGACGCCTGCATGACGTTGCGCACGCCCTGGTAATAGCCCTGATACGAGGCCTCCAAGTCCATCAACGCTTTCAGTTTCGAGGCCGCGTGGCCCAATTCCCGCTCGCGATCCTGAACCTCGCGCCGCAGCGACTCGGCGTCGCGCGCCGCTTCCTCGTTCGTCCGCGCCAGCGTTTCGGTTTCCGCCTGCCGCGCGGCGATGGCTTCCCCGCGCTCGGCGTGGCGGCGCGCCAGTTCCTCGCTTCGCGCCTGGAGCGCCTTGGCGCCTTCAGTCAGCTCGCCGTGCTTTCGGTCGTTGGCTTCGATCTGTTCGTCGAGCCGCTGAATGAGGACGCGGCTGAGGCGCGCGGCGTTGTCGGCGGCCGAGTGTTTCTCGCGCAAGGAGGCTAGTTCCACGCGCAACGTGTTGAGCCGTTCGACGACGCCCTCCAGGCCGGTTTTCAGTTCGTCGAATTCCGTCTTGGTTTCGTCGTAAAACCCCTGGGCTTCCTTCAACCGCGTCCGATGCTCTTCCAGTTCGACCTTGGCCCGTTCGAGCTCCTCGGCCACGGAGGCGTCTTCGCGCGCGTCGGTTTGCGACTCCTCGTCGATCTGCGCCTGGCGCCGCTGGCCCTCGGCGATGCGTTCGTGCAGCAGGACGATGGCATGCTCGCGCTGTTCGATCTCGCGGATCAGTTCGAACTGGCGCGCGCGCAGTTCGGCCATGCGCTCGCCCATCTGCGTTTCGCGGTCGCGGTCCTGCTCCTGCGCCGCTTCCAGTTCGGCGATGCGGGTAGCCAGCGCGGTCAGGCGGTCGCGGACGGCGTCGTAAGCGCTGGTCAATTCGGCCAGCCGCTGCTTCATGTGCTCGTGGCGCGCATGGAGCAGATGGCGCTCCAGGCGTTTGGCCTGCTGGGCCAAGCGTTTGTAGCGCTCCGCCTTCGACGCCTGGCGCTTAAGCGAGTTGGCGTTGCGGCGGACTTCGGCGAGCAGGTCGGTCAGACGCAGGAAATCCGCGTCGGCGCGCTCCAACTTGCGCATCGTCTCCGTGCGCCGGGTGCGGTACTTGGCGGTGCCCGCCGCCTCCTCGAACAGGTAGCGGCGCTCCAGGGGCTTGGCGTTGATGATGGCGTCGACCTTGCCCTGCTCCATGATCGAATAGCCGTGGGCGCCGATGCCGGTGTCCATGAACAGGGTGGTGATGTCCTTCAGCCGGCAGGGCGTCTTGTTCAGCAGGTACTCGCTTTGCCCGTCGGCATACAGGCGGCGGGTCACATTGACCTCGGAGAAGTCGATGGGCAGCCGCCGTTCTTCGTTGCGAACGGTCAACGAGACCTGCGCCAAGCCTTGCGCCTTGAGCGAGGCGCTGCCGGCGAAGATCACGTCGTTCATGCGCGTTCCGCGCAACTCGCGGGCGCTCTGTTCGCCGAGGACCCAGCGAATGGCGTCGAAGATGTTGCTCTTGCCGCATCCGTTGGGGCCGACGATGACGGTGATGCCGGGCTGAAAGTCGACGGAGGTCTTGGTGGCGAACGACTTGAAGCCGTTCATTTCGAGGGTCTTAAAGAACATGTGAATTCTGCCGTTCTGCGTGAGGTGGAACCGCTGCAAAGAGAAAAAGGAACCGGAAAAAGCGCGAGCGACACCCATACCAAATATGGCGCTGGTGTTTACCAGAGATACAAGGCGTAGTCAAGTGGCAATTGGGTCTTCGGTTTACGTTCGCTTGGACGAGATGGGCGATTGAGTTTCCGTGGGTTGGCTCGTCTCTCTCTCGACGATGTCGCGCAAGCCGTGGAAAACGCGCCGCGTCAAGAGGCCGGGCTTTCCGTCCGCCACGGGGCGCCCGTCGATGGAAACGATGGGAATGGCGTCGCGCGTGGTGCTCGTGAGAAACACCTCTTGGGCGTTGCGGAACTCCTCCAGCGTGCGTCCCACTTCGCGGCATGGGATGCCTTCGGCGCGGCAGAATTCCAGAACGGCCATGCGGGTGATGCCGTTGAGGATTTTGGGCCCGAGGGGATGAGTGAAGATTGTCCCGTCGATCACCGCGTACAGATTGGAGCTGCCGCCTTCGGATACGGTTTGGTCCGCCCCGTGGTAAATCACCTCATCGGCGCCGTGCCGCACGGCCTCCATCTTCCCCAGGATGTTGGGCAACAGGGCGATGGTTTTCAGATCGCAGTGCTGCCAGCGGTCGTCGAGGCGGCTGATGGCCTTCCAGCCGGCCTCCCACGATTCGGGCGAAGGCGGCTCGACGGCGCGGGCGTAGGCCAGGGTGGTCGGGCGAATCGCCTCCCCGGTCAGCGCGTGGCTGCGCCGGGCCGCGCCGCGGGTGACCTGAATGTAGATCATTCCGCGTTGGAGGCCCGAGCGCTCCGTCAGTTCCAGGCAAACGCGGGCCATCTCGGCGCGGCCGTATTCCAGCGGAAGGCTGATGCCTTGGGCGCTGCGCTCCATGCGCTTCAGGTGCGGTTCGAGACGAAAGAGTCGGCCGTTCCAGATGCGCGCGACCTCGTAGATGCCGTCGGCGAACTGGAATCCGCGGTCCTCGATGGACACGCGCCCTTCGGACAGGGGCAAGAACTCGCCGTTCAGGAACAGGATCTCGTCAGCGGGGGTTGGCATTTGAAGGAGCTTCCTCGGATCAATTGGAACGAGAGGGAGATTTAGCCGCAAAGAACGCAGAGAACACAAAGAAGACCTTCTTCTCTTTGCGTTCTATGCGTTCTTTGCGGTTAAAGGTTCCTCCAAAACGAGTCCGCGGGCCGATACTGGCGTCGGCCCGCCTTGATGACGGCGAACGTGAAGCCGGGGCAGATCGCATACGCGCCCCATTCGCCTTCGACGTTGCAGGCGATCAGCGCCAGTTGTTTCTTCTCTTCGCTGGAATGGGCGTTGCGCGCGGCGCGGGCGATGGCTTCCTCGCAGGCCTGTTGCGGCGAGCGCCCATTGCGCATCAACTCGACCGCCAGGAAGGTGAGACAGTGGCGCATGGCGATCTCGCCGAGGCCGGTGGCGCCGGCGCCGCCGACTTCGTTGTCGACGTAGAGGCCCGCGCCGGGGATCGGGCTGTCGCCCACGCGTCCGGGGACCTTCCACGCCGCGCCGCTGGTGCTGCACGCCCCGGCCAAATCGCCGCGCAGATCCAGCGCCAATTGCGTGACCGTGTCGTGCGAATCCGCCGAGTCCGGCGCGGTTTGTTTCTCGCGCCACTCGCGATACTCCTTCGTCGTGGGTTCCGTCAGCAGGTCCTGCTCCTGAAAGCCCTCGGCGCGGGCGAAGCGCAACGCATCGTCGCCGACCAGCAGGATATGGTCCGTTTTCTCCATGACGCGCCGCGCCACGGCGATGGGATTGCGAATGCGCGCGAGGCAGCCCACCGCGCCCATCGAGCGCGTCGGCCCGTCGATGAGCAACGCGTCGAGCGTGACCTCGCCGTCAGCGTCGGGCCGTCCGCCGTAGCCGACGGAGCGGACCTCGGGATTGTCTTCGGCGGTCATCACCCCAGCCTGCGCCGCGTCCAACGCCGCGCCGCCCGCCGCGAGAATCTCCCACGCCGTCTCGCAGGCCGCCTTGCCCCATTCCCAGGTGGCGATGGTCAAGCCGGAGCGATAGCGATTGGGTGAATCCATTCTCTTGTCCTTGCCCTTCGACAGGCTCAGGAACTGCGTCCGAGGCTGGCTTTGGTCGCGGAGACCGGCATCGAGTTCACCCCGGACGCAGTTCCCGAGCGAAGCCGAGGGGCAGGGGAGGACCTACTTCGACGCTTGCGTGTCTTCGGCCAGTTCGTCCGGCCATTGGCACGTGCGTTTGCCGAGCCAGCTGTGCAAGCGCGGGCCGTCCATCGCCCGGTAGCCCCAGATGCGCCATTGGCCCCCCTCCGGCTTGAGGAGGAACTGCGAGATGCACAGGAGTTCGGTCGCGTCGGGGACCTCGATCCGCTCCTCGACCCATCCCACCGCCAGATCGGGATTCTCCATGGCCACGCGGACGATGGTGAAGCCCGCGAGACGGAACTGGTTGGCGTACGGGCCGGTGGCCTCGAACACCGCCTGGCAGCTGCCAGTGGAGTGGGTCCATTCGTAGGCCCACAACATCGGGTCGTCGACGTCGAGCGAGAGCTTCTTCTCCGCCACCAAGCGCTTGACGCGCTCGATCTCCTCCCGTTGTTGCGGCGTGGGATCGGGGGGCGGGTTCTGGCACAATCGCACGTTGTTGACGATGGCTTGATTGGTGTCATCGCGGGCGAACGACTGTTTCAGGCCGGCGCACAGAACGGCGTAGGACTCGCGATAGCGCCGCGCCTTTTCGTTGTCCAGGAACCGGCGTAAGGAATTCTCCGCGGCCTTCTCGGCGGCGCGAATCTTCTTGTCGTTCTCCAGGAGTTGATCGGCCACCGCCTTTGGCACGTCGGCCAGTTTGCGGATTTCCCGAAGCGTGTCGGAGGTGGAGCGTTCGGCGGCTTGCTCGACAGCCGCGGTCCCGGCGTTGGCGACACCGCCCAGCCAGAACGCCGCCGACACAACCCAGGCGATTGTCTTTGGCGATAACTCCACGGTTTTTAACTCTCCCGTGTTCGAGATTCCGCGCCCATGAAGCGCCGACGTTACTCGTACTTCGCCCACTCCTTCGCGCGGTTCAGGCTTCTGTAAGAAAATGCGTCCGGGGCGTCGGCGCGCAACACATTGCCCGACGCGTCGGACAGCACAAGCGAAATCGTCCACAGCCCATCTTGCGGCAACGGGGGGATGACGGCCCCGAGCGTTTCCTCGACGCCCGCCGCTTCGGCGCTGCGCCAGTTTTCGACGGCTTGCAGATTCAGCGCAACGCGCGTGGCGCCCAGCCGCAGCGTCGCCGTCGTTTCCACCGTGGCGCTTTCCGCGTCGGCCACTTCGATCCGCAGCCGATTGTCGTGCGTTCCGATGAGGCGGCGGGAGGGCCGGCCGTCGCTGAGGATTCGCAGTCGCTTCACATAGGGTGGATTGGGGTCCTGGGGCGCCATGTAGCAGTCGGCGCTGGCCCAGACGGACCCCTGGAGGCCGTCGTAGGGGCCGCTGTTGTCGAGGAAGTCCACTCGAATGGGAAACGCCACGGGGATTGTCTGGCCATTCGGGCTATCCCCGTTTGTCCACGGGTAGCTCAGGATGGTCTTCGACTGATCGAGGTAGTAGTAGACGTTCACCAGGAGGGGCTTGCGCCAGAAATCCCCATTGGGTCCGGAGAAGAGAATGTCGTCGGCGTCGAGGCCGGCCCAGTGGCGAAACAGGGTCGCATCCTGTCTGTTGTAGAAGCGGCCGGAGAAGAGGAATGGCCCTTCGCCGACGGTCAGGCGCCGGTCGTCCAACGTGTCCAGGATGTGCTTGCCGCTTCCGGGAATGACGCGCGTCGGCGGGTCGGCCCCCAGGTCGATCAGCGCCGAGGAGAACGCCGGATCATCCCTCGAGTAGTAGTGCAGATCGAATTGCGAATAGCGGAAATCGAATGGCGTCGGCGGGGGCGTGTAGTAATAGGAGAACCCGTAGGGCGTGGGATGATGCAGCCACGCCTGCTGGACGCCGAGGCGCGTGAACGTCTTCGATTCCGCGTCCTCGGCCACCATCGCCACGCCCATGGCGTACGCCTCGCCGCTGGCCGTCTCGGTCAGGTAGTCGACCTGCAATCGCCGGTAGTCCTGCGGACCGAAGAAAACCAGTTGATTCGAGGCCATGGGGCCGTCGCGGCGTCCATTGACCTGGAGGAACTGTCCGTTGAGAAACCGGTCGACGCGCCACTGAAAGCGCGCGCCGTCCGGCAGGGGGCTGAGACGAATCGGGCGCGTGAAATTGGAGTACGAGTCGAACTGGATGGAGTCGCCGAGGTTGAAGCGGACAACGCCCGCCCCCAGCTTGAACGGCGCGCCCTGGGGGTCGAGCGCTCTGACCGTGTAATTCAGCGTGCAGGTGTTGGTCGAGACCTCCAGGCGAGTCATCGCCGAATGGTTAAGGCCGACGCGGGCGAAGATGGAGCGCGAGCCGTCGGCGTTGAGCGCGTGGGCCGCGAAATCGTAGAGCCCCGGGCGGATCAGGCGCGCATAGACGGGATCGCCGCCTTCGACGTCCGTCGCCACGCCAGAGGAATCGACCAAAGCCAATTCCCAGGACTTCGAGGAGAACGCCACGCGGAACTCCGGGTAATCCACGAAACTAAAGGGGACGCGCGAACGCATCGAGCCGTTGTCGATGACGACGTCGCCGCAGTAGGAATGGGGCGGAGGCCAGACCGCCGGCGCCAGCCGATTGTCAACCTGAAGTTCGAAGAGCGCGCGCCCCGTCGCGCCGGGCGCCAGCGAGAGGTCCGCCGGCGCGATGGACGCGGCGATGCCGGCGGGGAGGTTCGCTTCCACGCTCAGACGGAGCCGCAGCGTCTCCGTGGTGACGCTGTGCAGTTTGAGCGCCTGGGACGCGGTCCAAACGTCCTGGTTCAGATCGTCGATGCCCAGGCTGAGCGACGAGGGTTCGGCGAGGACTCGCCGCTGCGCCGCGCCTAAGAGGTCCAGCCGCCCCGCGCCCTGGAGATCCGGCGGCAGGCCGAAGTCCGCCGCGGCGTTCATCAGCGCCGCCTTGATCCACTCCGGCGGCCACTCCGGATGCAGTTGGCGCAGGAGCGCGGACGCCCCGGACACGAACGGCGTGGCGTACGACGTGCCGTGGCCCACCATCCCCATCCCGCCGTGCAGTTGCAGCGAGAAGACGAAAAACCCCATGGCGCACAGATCGGGCTTGATCTCGTACGTGTTCACCAGGGGCCCCCGCGATGAGAAGCCCGTCAGCCGCCCCAACTCATCGATGGCGCCGACGGTGATCGCGCGCAAGGCGTGGCCCGGCGAACCGACGGCGGGAACCAGGGCGCCCCGATTGCCGGCGGCGGCGCAGACGACCATTCCCAGCGCCACGGCATTGTCCACGGCGCGATCCAACACGTCGTCCGTCTCGCCGTTCACGGTTCCCAGGCTCAGGTTGGCCACGTCGGCCGCGTCCGCCGTTGAAGGATCGCCGTCGGGGTCCAGCGCGAACTCCAGGCCGGCGACGACCTCGGCCGTGTCGCCCTGGCCCTGGGCCGACAGCGCTTTGAGGGCAAGGAGCCGGCACTGGCTCGCCACCCCGCGAACCACGGGATCGGACGACGCGGCGATGCCCGCCACCGCGGTTCCGTGGCCGTTGTCGTCCATGGGATCGGCGTCGTTGTTGGCGAAATCCCAGCCGCCGACCACGCGAAAGCCGGGGCCGAATCCGCCGCCCAACGCCGGGTGCGTGTATTCGACTCCCGTGTCGATGATGGCGATGGTCCGGCCTTCTCCATGCACGCCGTACGTGTCGATCGCCTCGCCGATGCGGCACAGTCCCCAGGCGTTGAGGTCGACGAGGGCTTCGACGGGTTTCGCCAGATGAATCGCGCGGACGTAGGGCTGCGCCGCCAAGGCGTCGGCCTGCTCCTCGGTGGCTTGAATCGCCGCGCCGGCCAGGCAGTTTCGGTATCGCCAAAGGACGGCGGGGGCGCCGGCGGGGGCGCCGGCTGCGGCGCCGGCGGCGGGGGCGCGTCCCAAGGCCGCCAGATCATCGTTCAGTCGTTGGAAAAGGGGATCGAGCAAGGCGCGCGCCGCCGCCGGCGCGACGCCTTTCTTCACGGCCTCGCCCGCCGAAGGCAAGGAGAACTCGACTATCCAACGGCGGGAGGCCGCCGCGGGATTGGATGGCGAATCAGCCGCGGCGCCGCGCGCAAGGAGAGGACCGAGAACAGCAAGGAAAAGAAGAGCACGGAAAACGCGGCGCCGCCTATCGGCCAGCGATCGAACTCCTCCGAGCGTCGCGCAACAGACCGGCATGGGATCGGATGGCCTTGGGTCGAAAGCATTCACGCGGTTCAGATGGCGCGCTCTGATTCAACCAGAACCTGCGTCCGCGCGGCAAGGGCGTTTCAAGCAATCGCGGTATGGAGTCCCGCCTTCAGGCGGATTGGAAAGCCCCGAGACGCCTACCCAAGATCGCCATTCCGCCTGAAGGCGGGACTCCATACCTTCGAGTTGTCGGCGAAAGGTCCTCGAACAGGCAACGCCTTGTCTCCAATCGGCAATCGGCAATCGGCAATCGCATCGCTTGCCCTTGACGCGATTCGTCGGCCAGGGGTAGAATGGAATAGGCGGTTGAGAGCGGGCTTTGCGGCTTGGCGGGAAGCGCCGCGAAGGACGATGCCAGACGAAGGAAAGAGAGAGCCCCTTGGGTTGGTCTGAAAAAGGACCGCGCAACGACGCCTTCGCTCCCGAGGGGAGCGAAGGCTTTGCTGTTTTCAACATCGCGGCGCAACCGAGACCGAACAACGACGGGCGGCAGCCCGGCGCCCCCTGAGAAAGCGAGGCCCCAGGACCCTTTGAGCGAACAGGACGAACAGATCATCACGCTGAACCAGGACGAGATCCTGGAATTCTGCGGCCAAAACGACAGCCGCCTGCGGCAAATCGAGTCGCGGTTCCACGCCCGGATCATCCCCCGCGGCAACGAGATCCGCATTCAGGGGGCTGCGGAGGAGGTCGAACGCGCCGGACGCGTCATCCAGGAACTGCTCGAAGTGCATCGCAGCGCGCGAACGCAAACCACCAAGCAACAGGTTCGTTTCGCCATCGACGCCGTCAAGAACGACCGGCCCGAGGACATCCGCGCCGTGTTTCTCGACCGAATCGCCGTGCCGCTCAAGGGCAAGCGCGTCTCGCCGCTGACCGCCGGACAGAAGCGCTACGTCGACGCCATCCGGGGCAACGACATCGTGCTGGCCGTCGGCCCGGCGGGGACGGGCAAGACCTACCTGGCCGTGGCCATGGCTGTGAACCATTGGATGGAGGGCCGGGCGCGGCGCATCATCCTGGTGCGTCCGGCCGTCGAGGCGGGGGAGCGGCTGGGCTTTCTTCCCGGCGACATCGCGGCCAAGTTCGATCCGTTCGTTCGGCCGCTGTATGACGCCTTGTACGACATGATGGAGATGGAGAAGGTGGCCTCGCTCCTGGAGCAGGGCACGATCGAAATCGCCCCGTTGGCCTTCATGCGCGGGCGGACGTTGAACTCCGCCTTCGTGATCCTCGACGAGGGCCAGAACACGACCGCTGAACAGATGAAGATGTTTCTGACCCGCCTGGGCGCCGACTCCAAGGCCGTGGTCACCGGCGACGTCACCCAGATCGACCTGCCGCGCCACAAGGTCTCCGGCTTGGTGCACGCCCGCAAGATCCTCGAAGGAATCGGGGGCATCGCGTTCGTCGACTTCGACGAGCGCGACGTTGTGCGCCACGAGTTGGTGCAGCAAATCATTCGCGCCTACGAGCAGGACGTTCGCGAGCGCCAAGCCGCCGAGGACGCCGAAGCCGCGGCGGACGAGGACGAAGACGAAGAGCGGTGAGCGGCGCAGGCTTTGCGGCCTGCGCGGCGACGGATTTGGATCCACGATGCGCAGGCTGGAAAGGCTGCGCCGCGTGCGGCATCCGCGTTATGCCGTGGCACGATCCCTGCGAATCGTAGAGAGTGGGTGGGCGCTCCATGGGTGGAAAGGAGGGCGGAGCAATGGCGAGAACCGCGCGTGGAAGTCGTTCCAACGCCCAGACATTGGTCGAACGCCAGGTGCGTCACTGGGACCGCATTGGCGCGGTCCTCAAACCGAAATTGAAGGAAGAGAAGAGTCTGGCCGAAGCCTCGAGGCGGCCCGTGCTGACCGTGTCCGGCCCGACGGGCAGCGGCGCCGGCGAGTTCGCCGAGAATCTGGCCCAGAACCTGGGCTATACGCTGTATGGACGCGAGATCCTCGACGCCGTAGCCGAGGACCTGCACTGCCAGCGCCTGCTGTTGGACAGCCTGGACGAGAAGGTGCGCTCCAGCATCATGCTCATGTTCGAGGGATGGATTCGCGGACGCGAGATCGAGCAGCGCGAATACATCGGGGCGCTGTTCCGAGTGATGAATTCGCTGGCCGAGAAGGGCGGCGCGGTGATCCTGGGCCGCGGCGGGACGTTCATCCTCGGCGAAAAGGCCGGGCTGCGCATCCGCGTCGACGCGCCGCTGCCCGTGCGCATTCATCACGTGATGGCGATCCGCAAGGCGGATCCCGAGGAGACCCGCCAGTTCGTTACGAAGCGCGATCGCGAGCAGGCCGAGTTCTGCCGGCACTACTTCCGCCACGACGTGGCGGCCCCCCTCCACTACGACCTGACCATCAATGGCGAGCGGTTCGACCCGCCGCAAATGGTTGAGTTGGCGCGTGCGGCGCTCGCCGAGCGAGGCATACGCATTGACCGGAAAATGGGGGAAGTCGCGTGAAGGGGGCGGACCGCTTTGTCCGCGCCTGACGACCGGCACGGCGGAGACACGCCGGCCAGACTGCCCGCGCCATTCCACTCCCGGGCCGCTCAACGGATGCCCTCACGTCCGCGCCCCCGTCAGGATCGCCTTGGAGCGCGTCTCCTGCAGGTCCAGGCCGGAGGGGCGCTTTGCGAGAATGCTCAACGACAGATCGATCAGCTCCTCCGCCTCTTCGGGGCACATCGTGCCGACGGCGACCATGTCGCGCTCGCGGATGGCGTTCCACACGAAGGTCAGCGCCTGGAACGGGCGGAGCTGCCCGGCGGCCATCGGCTTGATGGCCATGACCGGCTTCTTCGCCTTCTGAATCAGGCGCGCCACCCAATCGACTTCGATCTGCATCAGGAATCCCATCGCGTTGAAGATTTGAATGTAGGTCTCGACGTCCAGCCCGCTTTCGTCGGCGAAAACGACCGTCTCCGGCGTGTGGGTGCTCAACCCGGGGATCATGCCGCGCTCGCGAATCAGGCGGCAAATCACGTCCATCCGGCGAATCTCGCGCGTGCACTTATCGACCATTTTGTCGGTGACGCTGACGTGCGGCATGCAGACGGCCACGCCCTTGCGCGTCTCTTCGTCCAGGACCTGCTCGACCTCCTTGAGGTCGAAGCCGTCGAACGGCGTGCGCGGCGTGGCGGTGAAGCCGGGGGTGGAGACGATGACCGCCTTGACGCCCGCGCGGTCTTCGGCCTCCTGGATCGCCTCGGGCAGGATGGTCTTGGTGTGGGGGCACATGATCGTGTCGACCCCGGCGCGGAGGAAGACCTCGATGATGTCGGCGATCTTGTTGCGGTCGGCGACGTTCTTGCGCAGGTACGTTCCCTTGGCCTTGGTGCAGTGGGAGTAGCCGAGGAACCAATTGGTCCCGATGATCATGCGCGACAGCGACACGCCGCCGACGGTGGTGCGGGGAAAAGCGGTCATTCGACGAACCTCGGGAAAGCGTTTCGTGTTTCTGGTTTCTCGTTGCCAGGCTGTAGTTTCGGGCCGGGACGGGGCGATTGCCAAGGGTTTTGTTGAAATCGGCCGAGAGGGGTCAGCAGTTCACGCAGCGCCGGCTGTCCCGCCGGGATGGATAGGACGAACAACGGCCTGGCGGCTCAAGTCCGGTTTCGCTTACGTTACGAATGCTATCCATGCATGATAAGTGCACTTGGCATGAAGGTGGAAACCGAACATGGCGGTGAAGACTATCACGATTGACATGGAAGCCTACGAATTGCTGGCCCGCGAGAAGCGCCCCAACGAATCCTTCAGCAAGGTCATCAAAAGGCGGCTGCGGCCTGAATGCACGGCTTCCGAGCTCCTGCGTCACCTGAGCGAATTGGCCTTGGACGAAGACGCGCTCGACCGGGTGGAAGAGGTCGTGCGTGGCCGCGCCCAGTGGCCGGCGGCATCCCCGGCGCTGGACGCGGGAGAGCCGCATGTTTCTTGATTCCGGCTTTTGCATCGATCTCATGCGCGAAGAGGCGCGAAACGCTCCCGGAGCGGCCATCGCCAAGCTGCGGTCCATTCCGGGTGTTCCGCTCTACGTGCCGGTCTTTGTGCTGTGCGAACTCCATGCCGGAGCCCGCCTGTCGGCGCATCCGTTGCGCGAGCTTCGCAAGGTGGAGCGTTTTGCCCAACGTGTCCGCGTCGTGTATCCGGACAGCGCCTTTCCCGTGGCCTATGGCGAAGCCGAGTCCCTGACGCGGCGGCAGGGAGCGCCGATCCCCGTGATGGACCTTCTCATCGGCGTTCTGGCCAAACTGCACGGCTTGCCGCTGCTGACGCGCGACACCACGCACTTCCGCCGCATCCCCGGGCTGGTCGTGGAAACGTATTGATCCGCGTTCGTGAGCGACAAAGAGCAGAGAACCATGTTCGCTCAACAGACCCCCGAAGGCTACGAAGAGGCGCTTCCCGGCGTGCGGCGACGGACCCTGGTCTTTGGCGAGAAGACGCTGATGACCGAGTTTCGGCTCGAGCGGGGCAGCCTTTTGCCGGAGCATGCCCATCTATACGAGCAGACGGGATATCTGGTCAGCGGGCGGATCGTCCTGAAAATCGGCGAGGCGAGTTACGAGGCGAGCCCAGGGGATTCGTGGTGCATTCTGATGAACGTGATTCATGGCGTGCAAATCATCGAGGACGCCGTGGCGATCGAGGTCTTCTCGCCGGCGAGGCAGGATTATCTGCCGGCAGATGAGGGTGGAAGAGCATGAAGCCAGGCCCGCCCCGCGCCTGATCGTGTCCTCCTGTCGCGCCGTCTCGCCCGGCATGATCTCCCTGATCGTTCCATTCGAAGTAGCGTGGATGCGTGTTGGAGACAGCGTTTTCGACACCGCCGGGCGCGCATCAGGAAAAAACAGTCGCTGTCACCACTTCCCGGGGCGGTAGGTCAGAAGAGGAACAAAGTAATCACCTGTCAGGAGAGGCTGCCATGGAAGAGCTTCAGAGAATGTACGAATCCGCCTTCGAAGACAGAATGAAGGCCATCATTCTAGCGTTCATTGTAGAGGAGTTTGGCGAGCAATCCATTGTCCTCAACGATCGTCAGTTGAAATATATCGAGGAGGCGTTCATCTCACACGACCTCAAGGATTCTTTCGAGATTCAACGTGAGGACTTGTTCAAGTTCGGGGAAATACCCGAGTTCCGCCCTATTACGATACGCGTAGACGATCCGAAGCTGAGGACTTCTTTCGAGGCATTACTGAGGACGTTAGCCGATCCTTTGCCCCTCTCCCAAAAACTCGCGACGATACTCCTCAAAAGCGTCAAACAACGTGCCAAGGCGACCCTTAGAAAGGTTCAGCAGGAAAAAGACGAATTCTCAAGGCATGTCAGAGAGATCTGGTCGAAGCCACTTCAGCTACTTGACCTTGTCGTTGGGATATCGCTTGAGATTTGCTCTGATCTCTGGAGCGAGGGTACCGGAGATTCCTCGAACGAAGGTGGTCTTTTCGAAGTACTTTGTCGACTCCAAGCCCGATCCTGTCAGATCGCACAAGAAGTCTTGCTATTGTTGAAGAACGGTTTTGCTGATGGAGCACATGCACGTTGGCGAACGCTTCACGAGATGGCGGTGATCGGTTCATTTATCGGAAAGTACGGCGAGGAATGTGCACAGCGGTATATGGATCATCAGGTAGTTGAGTTTGAGAAACTTGCGACGCAACATTCAGAATACGCTGAAGTGCTGAAGCATAACCCCTTTGACCCAGAGGAGATTAGCCAGATTCATCAAGACTATGAAGGGGTACTAAACGAGTACGGTCCCCAGTTCAGGAACGATTACGGCTGGGCTTCGGCGTTTCTGAAAAATGCCAAACCCAGCTTCGTCGATATTGAAAGAGACGTGGAAATGGAGTTTTGCCGGCCAACCTACAAGGAAGCCAGCCACAATGTCCACGCCTCGGCAAAGGGCGCGTTCTACCGGCTAGGATTGCCAGCTGACGATCAGGGAGTTCTGCTTGCGGGACCGAGCGACGTTGGAATACCCCATGCCCTTGACGCTACGGCGGGGTCTCTCATACAGATGACAATTACGTTGCTTCAGACGGCGCCCACGCTTGACGCTCTCACAACCATGCAGATTCTCATGCAGCTTTCAGCCGAGATCCGCGATAGTTTGGCTGAGGTGGCAGCCAGCGGGTCGGCCACTGATCCGGGTTCTCTGAGCAAGGAAGGAGGAGGTGATGAAACGGGTAGGGCGTCCCCTTAGCGCCCGCTGTCGAGATCACGCAAACGTGTGGCGGTGACAGAGACCATTTTCAATGCTCCTCAGAGCCCACTTCGGCTTCGGGTGTTCGTCGCGCGACGAAAACTCGCCCGGCCTTTGCCGACCACAGAGGATGGCGACCGCCGCGGCAATCTGCCAGCCCAACGGAAGAAGGCCGGGGGGTCCGTCGGTGCAACCGACCTACACAGCGCAGCTGGGGCCGACGCGCGCCGCTACGCCGCCCGCGGGATGACCTCTTTTTCAATGCGTTTGCGCAATGAAGCGGCCGCCGTCTTCAGGTCGTATTCCGCCTGAAGATTGAGCCAGGATTGCGCGTCCCCGCCGAAATATCGCGCGAGCCGGAGCGCCGTGTCCGCGGTGACGGAGCGGCGTTCCTTGACGGTCTCGTGCAGCCGCGTCGCGGGCACGCGCAGCGCCTAGGCCAGGGCGTTCACGCTCAATCCGAGCGGGAGCAGATATTCCTCGCGCAGCACCACGCCCGGGTGAACCGGTCGCATTCCACTCCGAATCATCGCGCTCCCCCTTATTCGACTCGACTCGCCCACGCTCGTCTCGTCTGTGAACGGTTCGCGAGTGTGGCGCCGGAGAGTGGTTCCGCGGAGGGTCCGCTTAGATCGTCCACGGCGCGCGCATCGTCCGGCCGATCATCCGGTCGGCTTCCGGGTCGTTGACGAAGCGTTCCGTGTCGGGGTCCCATTTCAGTTTGCGGCCGAGGCGCATCGCGATGTTGCCGAGGTGGGCGATGGTCGCGGAGCGGTGGGCGATCTCCGGCGGGGCGATCGGCTCGCGGCGGCTCAGCGCGCAGTCGATGAAATTGCGGTGATGGCTCTTGCTGTCGTAGAGATGGATTTCGTTGGGGCCGATGATCGTCGTCAATAGAGAACTCGGCTCGGCTTCGATCACGCCGCGGTTGACGTGGACCCAGCCCTCGGTCCCTTCGAAGCGAATGCCGTCGCCCGTCCTGTCGTCCACGATCATCGGTATGCCGTTCGCGTAACGGCATTCGAAATGCAGCGCGAGCGGCGTGTCGAACAGGCCGTCCCTGGGGAATTCCCCCTGGCCATCGACTTCGACCGGGCCGGTCCGTTCGGTTCCCATGCCCCATTGGGCGATATCGAGATGATGCGCGCCCCAGTCGGTCGTGTGGCCGCCGGAGTAGTCGAAGCTGTAGCGGAAATACCAATGGCAGCGCAGCTTCGTATACGGCGCCCAGGGGGCCGGGCCGAGCCACAGGTCGTAATCGAATCCGTCGGGCACGGGCGCCTCCGGCGGGTTGGCCTCCTGTTCCAGCCGTCGAGCCGCCTCCATGCGTTGACCGTTTCCCAGACCGACGCGCACGGCCTTGAGGTCGCCGATCCGATGGTTGCGCACGAGCTCGCAGCCAAAGCGGAATTTCTCGTCGGAGCGTTGTTGGCTGCCGACCTGGAAGATGCGGCCCGTGCGGCGCGCGGCGTCGGCCACGGCGCGGCCTTGGGCGATGGTCAGCGCCAGCGGCTTCTCGCAGTAGACGTCCTTGCCGCTTTCCATCGCGCGGATCGACGGGATCGCGTGCCAGTGGTCGGGCGGGGCGATCAGAACGGCGTCGATGTCGCCGCGGGCAAGGAGTTCGCGGAAGTCGCTGTAGGCGTCGCAGCCCTTGTAGGAGCCGGAGGCGGTGTCTTGCGCGTAGCGCTCCTCAACGATCTTCTTTGCGTTTTCCCGATGCTCGCGGTCCACGTCGCAGACGGCGACGACCTGGACGTCGGGCATGCCGAGGAACGCGCGCATGTCGCCCGTTCCCTGGCCGCCCACACCAATGCAGCCCATCGCGACGCGCCGGCTGGGCGCGGGGCGGCCGCCGGCGCCGCGCGCGGAGGCGGGGACGATCCACGGGGCGGCCGCCAC
>JAPLSS010000799.1 GCA_026398515.1 Candidatus Sumerlaeota bacterium
CAGAAGCCTTGTGCGGCGGGGCGAGGGCGAGCGTCTCCGCGAGAACGCAGCCATCCATCGCTTCGGCGCCGGGAAGGCCGAGGATCGTTAGCGCGGTCGGGGCGAGGTCTTGGAGGCGAGGAAGGTTTGGCGCGGATTGGCGGCGGATGCCGGGGCCGGCGGCGAAGAGGATTCCGTGGGGGCGATGGCTGCCGTTCATGCCACGGTTCTTGGCGCCCAGGAATTCGTCAGGCGTCAGTTTGCGGGTCGATGGACCACCGTGTGGAGGAGAGGCGAGGCAGACGTAGGAGGAGTTGCGGTCAAGGTTCAGTTCGAGGATGAGGTCCGGCGCTTCGTCTACGTATGGGCCGGCATAGAGTTCCTCGCGCCGCCAGACGCGGTTGATGAACGGCTCGCCGGTCTCGGGGTTCGTCCAGCGCGCGGCGGCTTCTCTCAATTCCGCCACAAATGAATTGACATCGTCTTCCTTCAACACGCCCTGCGGATCGCGTCCGCGAAGGTTGAGGCGGATCGAGGGGAAGTAGTTGAGTTCCTCGCTGTAGGCCAGGGTCTTCTGCCAGTCGATGGCGCCGAAACGGGCGCAACTTTCGATGTCGCGCGCCCATCGTCCGCCGGCGACGCGGAAGAGCGCTTCCTGCGCGCGTTGCGGAACGAAGCGGGGGCCCACGCGCCGCGCCCAGCGGGCCAGCGCCCCGCCGCCGCTCCGGAAGGCCAGCCATTCCCGTTCGGCCAGCCAGCGGTTCAGGTGCAACACGCGATCGCCCGCGCCGCCGAATCCATGATCCGAGACGACGAAGACGTTCGCGTCGGCGCCGGCCGCTTCGATCAGTTGGCCGACGATGCCGTCGAGCCGCTCGTACACGCGTCGGATCGCATCGCCCAACTCGCGCGCGCCCTGGGGATCGTAACGCGGCGAGGCGGGGTCGTGGAACATCCAGAAGTGATGCGAAACGGTGTCGCTTTCGCCGAAGAGAGCCATGAAGCAGTCCCACCGTTCGCGCTTCAGAAGAAAGAGCGCGACGCGGGCCTTGTGATCGAGATTCGCGAGGAGCGCGGGAAGGGCCTTGCGATGCCAGCCGGGGCCGATGCGCAATTCCTGAAACGG
The DNA here is from genome assembly GCA_026398515.1 of Candidatus Sumerlaeota bacterium. Lineage (GTDB taxonomy): Bacteria > Sumerlaeota > Sumerlaeia > JAPLSS01 > JAPLSS01 > JAPLSS01. Next base: position 1,106 of record JAPLSS010000799.1, read on the forward strand.
CGCGATTGAGTAGAAGCCGAAGCGCCGCGCGATCTCGTCGTGCAATTCGGGCGGCTCGACGAAGCGCCGGTCGATCCGCGTGACGACGGGCGAATCGAAGCCGCCGATCTGGAAACCATTGAGGCGTTCGGGCGGATAGGTGGCCGGGACGTTCATGACGCCGACGCGCAAGCCGGCGTCGCTGGCCAAGCGCCATAGCGTCGGAGCGCGCCGGTGGGTGGCATTGAGGAATTCAACCGCGTATTGGTTGGGAGCTTTGCGCGTGAAATCGAAGACGCCGTGGCGCCCTGGCCCCATGCCGGTCATGAACGAGGTCCAGGCGGGGAAGGTCGCCGGCGGAATGGTCGAGCGAAGAGGAGAGAACACGCCCGCGTCGCGCAGGCGCGCCAGGTTGGGCAGACGCCCTTCGCCCATCCAGCGCTCGACCAGTTCGGGCGCGGCGCCGTCAAGGCCGATGATCAGCAGGCGGGACATGGCAAGGCCTCGGAAGAGAAGAAGATGGCAGGACGATGATTGGCAGGACCATTGCGACAAACGGCTTGCCTGTTGTTGGTTGCAATGATCTTGCCACTCATCGTCCTGCCTGAACTTCACTGGTTCTCGGCCCGCCAGAAATCGGTGGGTGACACGATGCCGATGCCCTCATGACATCCGCTCAAACACATCCTGGTCCGTGCAGGCTTCTTGCCGCGACACCTTCGCGACCATGGTCTTGCGAAGGGCGCGAAACCGCCGGACAAACAGGTAGTCGCACACGGCCTTGCGCACGATGTCGCTGCGTGAGACGCCTTCGGCCTTGGCGACCCGGTCGATCTCCACTCGAAGGTCGTCCGGCAGACTGATGCTGATAGCGCTTTTCATGTCCCTGCTCCAGACGGCCTACAAAACGACCCTCCCCAGAGAGGCTCGGCTCAACGGCCTTGATCGATTGTCACCATAGCAGGAGCAACTCGCGTGGCAAATGGCGCCGCGGTTTGCACAGTCCAAACCGCTCGTCAACATGCGCGTCGTCACAGGACTCTGGAACGCTGTTGTTATCGTGGCGGCGCTTCGCACGTCGATTCCAGGGACAGCCCGCTAACACCCGCGCGACGCCTGAGGACGTTTTCCGGATCCTTCCAGTGCCAGGATGTCGAGGCACGAATCCAAGATTGATCACCCCTTCATCGTGCCCTCATCTTCATTCGCCAAAGAAGATAATACGGGTTTTCCTTAAGAGCTTGCTTGTTGTTTTGATATTCGGACCATTCCGTAAGCGTCAACACAACGCCAGAGCTTCCAAGGAGTGCAACGTATGCGGCGATGGAAGGTGCGAGAAGCGCGGCGGCAGAGAGGGCAACAACGGAGACAGTAGCTCCAACGGCTGAGAATGATTTGGTCTTCACGATACGTTGGTATGCGAGATTGAGCTTCGCGATCTCTGGTTCGATAATGTCGCTCTTGATCTGCATGCAAGTCTTTCGCATTTCATCCAAAGACC
>JAPLSS010000533.1 GCA_026398515.1 Candidatus Sumerlaeota bacterium
ACAAGGAAGCCGGCGTCAACCTCTATGTCGGCTTGTGGAAAGGCCCGACCGCCGAACAACTCGACGGCCTGCGCGCCGCCGCCATGCCGGTCATTTGCGAACAGAACGACTTCGCCCTCTCGCGCCTCGACGACCCGATCATCGTCGGCTGGATGCACGGCGACGAACCCGACAACGCCCAGGAGGTCCGCGATCCGAAGACCGGGCGCCAGAACTACGGCCCGCCCGTCGCCCCGGCGAAAATCGTCGCCGACTACGAGCGCCTCCGCGCCGCCGACCCCACCCGCCCCATTATGCTCAACCTCGGCCAGGGGGTCGCCAACGACCAGTGGAAAGGCCGAGGCTCCGGGGCCAGCCTCGACGATTACCCCGCCTACGTCCGCGGCGCCGACATCGTCTCCTTCGACGTCTACCCCGTCGCCGGCCTGGAGCGGCCCGACGGCGCGGACTTCTTATGGTATGTCCCCAAGGGAGTTGACCGCCTCGTGCGCTGGACGGAAGGAAAGAAACCGGTTTGGAACTGCATCGAATGCACCCACGTCGGCGACCCCAAGGCCAAAGCCACGCCCGCCCAGGTCCGCGCCGAGGTCTGGATGTCCCTGATCCACGGCTCCCGCGGCCTGATCTACTTCGTCCACGAATTCGCCCCCCGGTTCAACGAGCACGCGCTCCTCGACGACCCGGAGATGCTCGCCGCCGTGACATCAATCAACCGCGAGATCCACGACCTCGCCCCCGTTCTCAACAGTCCATCCCTCCTCGACGAAGCGGGCATCCTCAACAGGCCGGGCCTGTTCCACGACGCGACCGCCGGCTCCTCCGCTTCCGACGTCCCCGTGGACATGATGGCGAAACGCCACGACGGCGACCTGTGCATCTTCGCCGTCAACATGCGCAACGAGCCAACCCAGGCCACCTTCACGGTCTCCGGCGTCATGAGGACCGCTTCGATCGAAGTTCTCAACGAATCGCGAACCCTCTCGCTTCAGGCCAACCGGTTCTCCGACGACTTCGCCCCCTACGCCGTCCACCTCTACCGCCTCGACCTTCTCCGGGACTGAAGCCGAGTCGAGAAGCCCGGCGGAAGCCGGGGGCAAAGGGGAGCCGCCACGGCCCCGCCTTTGTGTCTTCGCGCCTTTGGCGTTGACCCCAGGCGGGGCGCTGTAGGCATGATGAAGGCGAAGATGGGAACCAAGCCGCCTCGGGCGGAGGCGGCCCACTCTACATTGCACACACTGCATTTCGTCCGAAGGGCCCGACGACATGCAAACCAACGAGTTGTTGCGAGAGACGGCGGCAGCCATTCTGTGCGGCGGTCAGGGGTCGCGGATGAAATCCGCCGACCGCCACAAGGTCTGCTTCCCCATCGACGGCGTGCCGGCGATCGTTCGGACCGTCCGGATGTGCCGCCAACTCGGCGCGCGGCGAATCGTCCTCGTCGTCGGCGCCCTGGCCGAGAACGTCATTCGCTGCGTCGGGCAAGAGTTCCCCGAAGTCGTCTACGTGTACCAGGACCAGCCGTTGGGCACGGGCCATGCCGCGCGCCTCGCCGTCGAGGCGCTGCGGGAATTCGGCCATCGGGGGCCAACGCTGATCACCATGGGCGACAAGGCGATCGAGCCGCGCGTCATCGAGGAGCTGGCGGGCCGGTTCGCGCGCGACGGGGCGGACCTGGCGTTCGTGACGGGCCGCCGGGTCCCGGGCGGCGCGGATAGCGAGTCGGGGCTGGTCGTGGTCGACGGGTCGCCCGCGGTTCCCGGCGACATCCTGGGAATCGTCGAAGTCCGCGACCTGCAGCGCGTCCGCATCCTGGAACGGGTCGTGCGCCGCGCGTCGAAACGGCCCCGCGAACGGATCGCCTTCGCGGAGATCATGACGGTCGGCGAGCGGTTCATTCCCGACGAGGCGAAACGCGCCAAAGCCCTGGCGGACGTCGACCGAAAGATCGCCTCCGCCAAGCCCGCGACCGGCCGGCAGTTGCTCGCCGCGCTCGGCAAGAACGCCGATCGCATCCGCCTCGCCGGCCGGGAGTGGACCGCGACCCAGGTTGATCGCCAATCAACAACTGTAAACCTCTCCGTATATCTGGGAACCAGCGAGTTTTGGGAGAGCCTCCTGCCCCGCATCACGGACGACAACGCCCAGCAGGAGTATTACCTGACCGACGTGGTCAACCTGGCCGCGGAGGAGCGCCGCCGCTGGAGGCTGGCGCAACACGTCATCGCCGACCCCGCCGAGGTGATGGGGTTCAACTCGCCGGACGAACTGCTGCGCATCGAAGACGTCTTCCGCCGCAGAGTCGCCGTTCGGGGCGAATCAAGGCCGGCGTTGCCGCGCGGGATGATTCGCGCGGCCGGGGAGTGGCTGAATCTGTTCGAGCAATGGCCGCCCGCCCTGCGCCGCCGATTCGCCGAGATCTACGGCCCCGGCGGCGGCTCGGATCGCATTCCGCTGTTCCGCCAGGCGCTCGAACGCTTCATTCAGCGCTTCGGCGCCGACCGCCGGGCGGTCATCGTCCGCGCCCCGGGCCGCATCAACCTCATGGGGCGGCACGTGGACCATCGCGGCGGCGCCGTCAACGTGATGGCCATCGACCGCGACGTGGTGTTCGTGGCCTCCGAACGCCAGGACGACCGCGTCACGCTGTGCAGCGCCGACTCGCGCCAGTTCCCCGAGCGGTCCTTCTCGATCCGCGAAGTCCAGTGCGACGTCGACTGGGAGGATAGGCTCACCTACATCAACAGCGAATACGTCCGGTCGCTCCTCGCCCGCTCGCGCGGCGACTGGAGCAATTACGTCAAGGCCTCGCTCCTGCGCCTGCAACAGCGCTTCCGCGGCGTGCGCCTCCGCGGGTTCGACGCCGCTGTCGCCGGCGACATCCCGATGGCCGCCGGACTGTCCAGCAGTTCGGCCCTGGTGGTCGCCTCGGCCGAAGTCGCGGTGGCGTTCAACGGCCTCGCCGTCGCGCCGGCGGAGCTCGTCGACCTGTGCGGCGAAGGCGAATGGTTCGTCGGGTCGCGCGGCGGAGCGGCCGACCACGCGGCGATCCGCCTGGGGCGCCGGGGCCGACTCTCGCACATCCAGTTTCTGCCCTTCCGCATGGGCGGCGCGTATGAGTTCCCTCCGCGCTGCCGCGTCATCATCGCCCACAGCGGCCTGGACGCGCGCAAAAGCGACACGGCCAAGGACCATTTCAATCAGAAAGTCGCCAGCTACGAGTTCGGCCTCATGCTCCTCAAGGACCGCCTGCCGCAGCTGGCGCCGCTCCTGGAACACGTGCGCGACCTCAACCCGCGCTGCCTGAACTGCCCGGTTTCCGAGGTGTATCGCGCCCTTCTTCATGTGCCCGAACACATGGCGCTCGCCGAATTGCGCAACGCCCTGTCCGAACCGCATCGGCGCCGGCTCGAACCCATCCTGGCCTCCCACCAGCCGCCGGACCGATACGATCTCCGGGGCGTGTTGCTCTACGGCGCGGCGGAATGCGAACGCAGCCTCGCCGCCCCCGCGCTCCTCGAACAGGGCGACGTCGAGGAGTTCGGACGCCTCATGCGGATCAGCCACGACGGCGACCGCCTCTCCCGCTGGCGGCGGACGGCGAACGGCCCGTGGCGCTCGACGAAGTATCGATACGACTGTTCCGACGAAGCGCTGTTGCGCCGGTGTGACGATTTGGCCAGCGGCGATCCCCGGCGCGCGCTCGACGCCCAATTGGTCCGCCAGCCCGGCGCTTACGCCTGCTCCCTGCCGCGCATCGACAAGATGGTCGACATCGCCAACGCCGTTCCCGGCGTCTACGGCGCGCAGCTCGGCGGCGCCGGCCTCGGCGGCTGCATCATGATCCTATTGAAGCCCGAAGCCGTCGACCCCGTCCGCGCCGCCCTGACCGCCGACTACTACGACCAAGTGCCAACCGCCCCGCTGATCCACCTCTGCTCCCCCGTCGCCGGCTCGGGGCCGCTGGCGACGTAAGCGGCGCAGAGCCTCCCCAGCGAGCGCGTGCGGCCTTGGAGGTCTCTGGGAAAACGGCCGCTCTCCCGAAAATGGGGGTTTCCGAGTGCCGCGAGGCGCCATTCGTCGCTGTTGCCGTTTTTCACGATACGGGGCAGGAATTCAAGGGGAAGGCGCGGCGTTTTGAAAGAGGCAAGTTCACGTTTCTTTTAGAAGACGGTCAGTAGATCCGCTTCCACCTCTTGAACGCGCGGACATTATCGGCTGTGAGCGCGAACCATTCCCCCTGTTTGCGCTTGCTGGCAAAGCGCGAGTGCCAATATCTCTCGATGCCTGCGGGGTCGTCCGTCTTTATGTAATGGACTGGCTGGACTCTCTGAGGGAGTTGGATGCCGACTTCTCCTTCTCGCCGAATCGGATCATTGGTCCGACCGATCTTGTATTCTTGCCGCGAGCCGCGCCTGAGAAGGTACACATAACCGACACTCCGATCCGTGGCGCTTACCAGGTCGGTGTCCGGCGATTAAGCGGCGACGATTTTTGAGCAGTAGCGCATCACGTCGTCGTATTCGTCATGCAGGCGGCAGTATTCAAACACCTTCTTCGCACGCTCGGGCTTTGGGCCAAGGCGTGCGAAAGATTCATTGCAAGGAAACGTCTTGTCCTCTTGATGTTTGAGGGCGATCTCGCCCTCAATCGGAAATCGCCCGAGCTCGCGAATGAGTTCAATATACTTCGCGATAAGGAGCTCGCTGGAGAAGGAGGCACTCGGCGCATTCGGCTGGAATCCGGCCTCCAGAGAACCTCCTGCTCGCCGAAGGCTCCGCCTTTCAAAGGGACTGGTCGTGGAGGTTCTGCTGTATCCAGAGGTTCACCAAAGTGTCGGAGGAAACGCCCCTTGTCTTCGCGATGGCCCGGACCTGCTCCGCGAGGCCTTTCTCGACCGCGTAGTAAACACGCTCCGAGTCAATCTGGACTTCGAAGTTCACTCGGCGCGTCTTGTCCCAAATGTCCGCCAGATCATGGGTATCCCAATACTCTCCCATGTCCACGTACGAGCTCTTGCCCGATACCGAACTCTTATTGCCTTTCATAGCGTTCCCTTTCCGCTTTGGTCATATCGCGCGCAGAAATCACGAGGGCTTGTTCATTTCTTTTGTGGACGAAGAAGACCGTCAACCGCCGCCCGCCCTGCGTTCGGCCCAAGGCGGAATACACGTTTTCCCCCGGGCGATGGCCTCTCTCAACGAAACGAACCTGTCGCGCGGTTCCCAGCACCTCCTCAACCTCGTCTTACCGCACGCGGTGCTTTTGCAGCAGTTTTTCGACGATCTCCTCAAGCCAGATGAGCCTCGAGATTCTCAAGGAGTTTTTCCTTTCTCAGAGACCGCGGGCAACTTGCCCATCAGACCTGCACCTCGACGACGTAGGCGTTGCTCGACGGTGAGAGCAGATCCTTCCCGAGCGCCTCGATACAGCCCCGGATGGCGTCCTGTATGTTCTCAATCGTCTCTTCCATTGTCGCGCCTTGGCTGTGGCCACCCGGTATGGCGGGACAATGGGCCACGTAGCTGACGTCCTCGCCCTTTTCGATATGGACAGTGTAAATCATGGTTCCGGCCTCCTTCAAGCGCCTTGCATGGGGAATTGTCGCGCGCACGCCATCTAGCCGTTGGCTCTCCATTCCTTCACGACTTGGTCGTGAGGGATGGTCGGCTCTTCCACGCGTTCGGCGAGGGCGGCCAGATCATCCAAGTCTTCGAGGAGTTCGTTGAACTCCTCGATCGGGATGATCACGGCGGTCTGACGGCCTTCCGCATCCGTCACATACTGCGGATGCAGCTTGGTTGCGATCGTCATGCGCGTTCCTCCATGCGCTCGCCAGCTTGCCCGATTTGGGTTCCGTTCTCAAGCGTATTCGGTCCCGGCGCGTCCCGGCCTGTAATCTGGAAATCGGAGATACTTTATCCCGGCCAGAGGGAGGCATCCTATTCGAATCCGATCATGTCGGTTGGGGATTGGTATCCGTCAGGCCCTTCTCCGTAAGAAGATCATTCCCACACAACATGAGTCAGCGAATAGGGGCCAATGGCGATCGGCCCGGCGGCATCCTGAGCCTCGATCTTGGCGGGAAGCTTCGCCTTCCGGGCGAGGTCGGGCATCGACATGAATTGCACTGCAGAGGGCCGTTTGTTCGGAACCAGCGTCGCAGGCTCCAGGGAGAAAGCGCCCGGCGAGGCGTTTTCCAGGATCAGCGTCGTGCGGCCGTTCGATTGGAACAGGCCGCCTTCGACGGGAAGATACGATTGGGGCCGCGCCCCCCCGTCGGCGCAAGCGCGTAACGCCCCCGGCCCTCCATCACAAACACCGAATGGGCGTCTTGTTGGTTGAAGTTGAGCATGAAGAAGAGCGCCGCGGTGACCGAGGGATGGCGCAGGTAGACGAGCGCCATGCGCGTCGCCGCCAGCATCGTCATCGCGGCAGACATCGGTTCCGCGGCGCCGGCGCGCTGGGTCACGGTCTCGGCCCCGCGCGCGTTCCACTCGGTGATCCAGATCTCCTTGCCGGGCAGGCGTCGTTCGAGATCCTGAAGGATCTGCTCCACCCCCTGGTCCGCGTACGCCATCATGGCGTTCAGGCGCGGCGTCGCGTTCTCCGGCGTCGGCGCCGTGGTTCCCGCCTTCGGATCGCCCATGATCGCGCTCATGCGCGGATAGAGATGCGCAGTGACGGCGGCGAACCACGGCTCCGGGCGCAGGTTCTCGTCCCATTGCCGGAGCCGTTGCCCGAACCGAGACCGGGATTGCTCGACCGCGCCGACGGCGCCCGAGGCCGCTTGGATGGCGGCCTTGGCGTTCGCCGGCAAGTAGGGCTGGAAGGCGTCCCAGTATTGCTTCTGGGTGCGCACGGTGGACGGCTCGTCGGGCCAGCGCGCCAGGCTCGCCGGATCGTTTAACATGGCGACCCAGAATTCGTTCCCCAATTCGATTCGTTGCGGGACGGCGCCCGCGGCGGCCAGGCGCTTGAACCATTCCACCTGATCGGCAACGGTGGAGGTTTCCAGGTTGGGCACGAGAATCGTCTGGGCCCCGATCTTCTTGGAGAACGCCTGGTACTGCTCCATCGTGATGCCATGAGGGAAGCTCTTGGCGATGCTGGTGGACACCGCGGCCCAGAAGCGTATGTAGGCAGAGCTATTGGGGAACACCTGAACCTCGATCAACCCCGTGCGCCAATTGTAGAAATTGGCGTCGGAGCCTCCCGAGAATCGATCCAGCCCGATGGCCATCGATTTCAAAACCGCGATTTGGGCCGGGTTGTCCATGACGTGTTCATAGAAGTGCGCCGTGGACGCTCCGAAAATGGGGCCTTGCAGCGGCCGCGGTTGCCCGACGGCCTTGAGCGCGAGGGCCTGGGCGCCCGTCGGCGCGTCGGCGGCCGCTGGAACGCCGGAGCTCAGAAGGGAAATGCCGGCCGCCAACCAGCAGAGGAAAGAGAGTCTGTTCATGTCATGTTCTCTTTCGCCGCGTTCTTCGTTCCGTTCCAATTCGGCGCCCATTGTGGCACGCGGCGGCAGAGCCCGGCAATCGCAAACCTGCCGCTCGCAGCTCGCTTGCGGCGGGATTCGATCCTTGGTGGCGCTACAAACCAAGGGCCGCCGTTCTTCCATCGCCTCCGGCGCGAATTGCGGTTGACATAGAGCCGTTCGCCCCATAGGTTTTCCCGCTCCAATGCGTTGGAACAGCGGAGCGGCGTCGAGGACTATGTGAGGAGTCTGGCAAAATGGCAGTGTGCGAGTTCTGTGGAAAAAAGCGCCAGGTGGGCATGAACGTCAGCCACGCCCACAATCGAACGAAACGAATTTATAAGCCCAACGTCCACCGGATGCGCGCGAAAATCGACGGCACGGTCCGCCGCGTCTATATCTGTTCTTCCTGCCTGCGCGCCGGCAGAATCGCCAAGGCCTGACCGCCGCGCCGGGCGAATCCGTCGCGTCCCGATCCAACCGGAAACACGGGCAGAGCCTTCTGCCCGAGTTTTGTTCTAAAGCAGAGAATACCCGGGCGCCGTAGCCACAGCCAGAATTCACAGCGTCGAGACTTCGGATCGCCGCCAATCGTCCTGCCCCCTAATCGTCCTGCCTTGATTCTCGTCCGTTGCCCAGCGCGACTACAGGCAGAACGATTAAGGGGCAGAACGATCAGCCGGATTTCCGCATCGCCAGCGCCCGCTGAAACACCTCAAGATGAATCTCCGCGCTCTTGCGCCACGAAAATTGCGCCGCGCGTCGAAGCCCCTTTTCGCGTAGCGACCGGCGCAAATCCGCGTCGTCCGTCATCCGGCGCATGGCTTGGGCGATCTCCTCGACCGACCGCGGGTTGACCAGCAGCGCCGCGTCGCCGGCGATCTCGGGGCACGAGGTCACGTTAGAGGTGATGACCGGGCAGCCGCAGGCCATCGCCTCCAGCATCGGCATGCCGAATCCCTCGTGCAGCGAAGGAAACACGAACCCGGTCGCCGTCTGATAGAGCCGAACCAGTTCCTCGTCGCTCACGGGCTCTTCGTAGCAGGTCAGGCCTTTCACGGCTGACCGGGGCTGGAAGCCGGGAGCGATCAGGCGGAGCGCCGGGCGGCTCGATTCCGGCAGCAAGGCGTAAGCCTCGACGATCCGCTCCAGGTTCTTGACCGGCTGAAACTGCGAGACGTGGAAGAGGAACGGCTCGCCCCCGGCCACCGGCTCTTTCGGCGGAACGAACAGCGAGTGGTCGACCCCGTGCTGCGCGACGGTGATGTTCTCCTCCGGCAGGCCAAGTTTCTCGATGATCTCGCGCTTGGTCGAATGCGAGACGGCGATGTAGAGGTAGTCGGCCTTGTTCAGCCGCGTCCACGTCCAGCGCCGGTTCTGAATCAGAAAGAACCCGCGGACGCGCTCGCGCCAAGTCGGCCAGTATTCCAGGATCGGGAAGACAAACGGCCGCGCGCCATGCTGGGTGGACACGCACGGCGCCGGGCGGCCGCGGAACTGGCGCCGCGGCGGCCGCCCGCCGAACGCGTCGT
>JAPLSS010000283.1 GCA_026398515.1 Candidatus Sumerlaeota bacterium
CGACTCGTGTTCATGACGGGCAAATTCACGATTCCCACGCGAGGCTGGGAACCCCTTTCGCAAAAGGACGTCTCCCTTCCGATGTATTTGGAGGCAAGAGGCTACCGAACGGCGCTGTTCTGCGATTGCCCTCATTTCTTCCGCCCGGGTATGAACTATCATCGTGGATTCTCTGAATTCCGCTTCATCCGAGGCCAGGAAAGCGACAAGTACGTCTCCTGCCGCCACGGGATCGACCCCTGGGCCTATCTGCCCGCGCGGACAAGGGAGATCCCTCCCGAGCGCAAACACCCGGCGGCTAGACGGCTTGGCCCGGCGAAGTTCATCGACCCGCTGAGCCAGTACCTGGCCAACGTCGCCGGGCGAGGCGAGGACGAGGCCGACTACTTCCCCGGCCAGACGATCCGCGCGGCGATGAAATGGCTGGAAGACAATGCCGACGCCGGCGGCGCAAAGGGATTCCTCCTTTGGATCGAACTGTTTGACCCACACGAGCCATACGATCCGCCCCGGAAGTACTATGACCTATATCGCAATCCCGCGTACGAAGGGCCGCGGATCATCGCCCCGTGGTTCCACAGCGTAATGGCCGAGGATTTCACGGAAGAAGAGAGGGAAGACATCCGCGCCCTGTACGCCGGGGAAGTCAGCCTTGTCGACCACTGGGTCGGCGAGCTGCTAAGGAAGGTGGACGCGCTGGGGCTTCGAGACGAGACGGTCATCGTCTTCGTCTCCGATCATGGGACGCTGCTCGGCGAGCGGGGAGGGATGGCCAAGCAGCCCATCGGCAGCGGCATGAGCCAGTACGTCTGCGGCATCCCCCTGATTATCCGTCATCCCGCCGGCCCAGCGTCGCGGCGCGTCGGGGACCTGGCATGGGCGCCGGATCTGGCGCCGACGTGTTGCGAGATGCTGGGCGAGGCGCCGCCGCGGACAGTTCACGGTCGCAGCTTTTGGAATCGCCTCTGTGACGGAGTTCCCCTTGGGCGGGAGTACGTCGTGTCGGGAGGGCCTGCGATGCAATCTCTGTACGTCGTGGACGCTGACTGGCGTTTTCTGCCCTCGTCTGATAGGAATGAGGAAGAGCTCTATGACCGTCGCCGGGATCCCCGGGAACTGCGCAATGTCGCGCGGGAACACTCGGACGTCTGTGAGCAGATGCGGCGACGTGTGGAGGAGCAGCTGGCTCTGGCTCGATCCCTGAACTCCTGAACGCGTTCGCGAAAGGAGGCTCGCAATGCGAGCATCCCGTTTTGTGTCGATCGCAGCATTCTCGGCGACTGTCACTCTCGGCTTCGCCCAGGCGCCAGGCGGCCCGCCCGCATGCGTCTCACGCGGAGCGCGCTCTAGGCCCGCCTGCCAAGACCTATGACATCCGTCTTCCTTCCGAGGGAGCGGGGGGAGGAACGTTGGCCGTGCGCGTCCAGGCGCCCTTGTCTGTCGATAAGTTCCGTTACCGAGAGGGCGCGCCGGTGTTGGTCTTTATCGCGGGCGCCTTCTCGCCAAACGGACTCGACAAGCCTTTGCGCGGCGTCGCGGACCAGGGAATCGTCCAGGTTGCCTTCAATTATCCCGGCGGGTCGGGTGGTGGAATGGCCAGCGATGGCGTCTACGACTATCGCGGCATGAATTGCATTCGCGCCACCCGCGATGTGATCCGCTTCGCCATGGGCGAACTGGCGGACAACCGCGGCCGGCGCCTTCACGAGATCGTCGTCGGCCCGATTTGCTATGGCAATGTTGGAGCGCTGGGCTCGAGCAGCGGCGGCGTGATGTTCTTCTCGGCGGTGGCCCAGTTTCCCGAAGCCCTGGCGAAACTAGCCTTCTACGTCGGATGGGAGACCCCGACGACGTCTAAATAGCGGGGAGAAAGTGTACCGGATGGCGGAGAGAAAGTGTGCCACCCGGGGTTAGATGTAGTTGGTGTTCTGGGTGTTGTCCAGGAGTATTGGCCCTTTCCGGGATCGCTGGCGGCTGCCCCTT
>JAPLSS010000640.1 GCA_026398515.1 Candidatus Sumerlaeota bacterium
TGTAGCCCGCCACCCGCTCGACTTCGGCCACGGCGGCCGGGAACAGCCGTTCGTCCACGTCGCAGAGGGCGGCGACACGCACGTTGGGCATCTTCGCATACGCTTCGTAGTGCGCGCGCCCGCGGCCATGGAAACCGACCACGGCCACGTTGATCCGCTCGTTGGGGCTACTGGCCGCCCATCCGGCCCGGACCGCCGGGGCGGCCGCCGTAACGCCCGCCGTCAGGGCCGCGTCTCGCATGAAATCACGCCGCGTAGTTGATGGCATTATGAACCTCCGTCCCGGCATTATAGCCGCTCATGGCCCGCCATTTCGGATATAGTACGCGCTCGAAGCCGCGCTAGGGGCCGAGTTCGGCGCGGGCCGCCTCGGGGGGCAAATACTTATGATGTTCTCTCGCAGGACTGTTCTCCGCTCGGCCTCGCTGGCCGCGTGTCTTCCGGCGGCGCGCGCGGCGTGCGCGGGGCGCGCCGTGGCCGCCGGTGTGCCGTACACCATCCGCGCGCTGACTTCCGGCCCGCGGCACCACTTCTTCGGCTACTACGGCATCACGCCGTGGAACCAGTCGGGCAAGTACCTGATCTCGCTGGAGAGCGGGTTTCAAGACCACCTCCCGCGGCCGGACGAGCCGGCGGCGATTGGGTTGGTCGATGCGGTCACCGGCAAGTTCGACAAGATCGCCGAAACGCGCGCCTGGAACTTTCAGCAAGGCGCGATGATGCATTGGGATCCGTCCCGCCCCGAGACCGGCATCCTCTTCAACGAGCGGCGCGGCGACGACATTATCTCCGTCGCGCTCGATGTGCGCTCGGGCCAGCGGCGGGAGCTGCCGCGCGCCGTCAGCGCCGTCAGCCACAACGGCCGCTGGGCCCTCTCGCTGACCTACGGCCGGCTGGCACGCCTGCGCCCGGTGGTTGGCTACGTCGGCGCCCGCGACCCCAATCCCGCCAACCCCGCCCCCGACAGCGACGGCATTTTCCGGATGGACCTGGCCTCCGGCAAGACCCGCCTGATCGTGCCCATTGCCGAGGTCTACGCCCGCCTGCTCCAGGCCCATCCCGAGATCAAGCCGCGCCAGATGTGGTTCAACCACGCCCTGTTCAACCGCAACGATACGCGGTTCCTGTTCTTCGCCCGCGTCTGGAGCGTTCCCGAGGAAGAGAAGAAGCAGCTCGCGTCGGCTATGTTCACCGCCAACGTGGACGGCTCCGAGCTGCGGCAGGTGATCCCCTTCGGCAGAATTTCTCACTACGACTGGCTGGACGACCGCCGCATTCTCGCCACCTTTCAGATGAAGAAAGGAGAGGAGAAGTATTACCTGTTCACCGACGGCCAGGACGACTACCGCAGCTTTGGCGACGACTTCTTCCGCGGCGGGCATCCCACGTTTTCCCCGGACGGCAACTGGATTGCCACCGACGCCGGCGACGGCAAGAAGAAAGAAAAGCTCCTGATGCTGTACAGCATGAAAACCGGGGAAGGGCAGGTGCTCGGCTCCTTTCCCATGCGCGAATACATGAGCGGCGATCTGCGCTGCGATCTGCATCCCCGCTGGAACCGCGCCGGCAACGCCGTCTGTTTCGACGCCCTGGAGCCAAAAAGCTGGACCCGCCAGCTCCACGTCTCGCAACTGGAACTGTAAACCGGGGTGCCTGTGCCACTGAGTTTTTCGGCTCGTCTCCCAAAAGTGTAAAAGCGTTGCAGCCAGTTCGGGCGGAGGTCGCGAAGCGACCGAGTGAGCCTAGCCCGCCGTTTAACGGCGGGCAGGAGGCAGCCGGACATCGCGCCGCGAAGCGGCAGCATGAGAGCAGCGCGCCCTCTCTTTAAATCAAGCACCTGCATGGATTCTCCTCACGCGCTGATGGCGACGCCCGGCCGCTTCATTCTGCCGCTTCGCGGCGTGGTCGGTTGTACCCGGAATTCTGTTCCGCTATTTGGACGAACAGGCTTACCGCTTCAACAATCGGAAGGAGATGAACGATTTCGACCGCTTCCAGTTGGCGACCAGCCGAATTGTGGGGAAGCGCCTCACCTACGATCAACTCACCGGCAAGACGGAGGATCAAACGCGGGTTATCTGAGAAGGAACGGAAGCGCCAAAAACGTGGCAGAAGAAAGGCCGGCTAGCCCTTGCGGGCGGCTGGCCTTTTTCTTTTCGTGCGCGCCTTCTCACGCTCAACCACCACGGTTTTGGGAACCGCTACGATGGTCGTCATGGCCTTACGGAAGCGGTCGAACGCCTCTCGGCCTTCAGTCATTTCCGTGCCGGACTTCATGGCTTCCATTATACGCCAACTGCGTGCCCTTCTGTGCAATCGCCCAGACTGTCCAGTGCTTGCAGAAGTTCATGCCGATTGCTGATTTCTGCTTCAAGAGGGATTGCGTCCGGTCGCTGCGCTTCCATGATGGCCTTCAGCGCTGGATAGTTCAGTTTGTAGATTTTGTAAACGCGTTCCTTCAACCGCTTCATCGCAATCCGCTCCGGGATATGGGTGTCGTACTCCGAAGTAAGAAGCAATCTTCGGCACTCATAGGCCAAGGTGTCCGCCGCCTGTATAGCCACGTAGTCTGTGTCGCTCGCGTACAGGGGTGGCAAAAGCGAAGAAGCCGAGATGGGGTTCTTCCTGGCGAAATCGTCGAACATCTGCTTAGCTCTGCCGCTGTATTCTTCGTGGCTGTCAAAGACCGGCCGCAAGACGCCCTGCTGCGACTCGTGGGATTGATCGTTAATTCTGTGCATGATGAAACCAGATTCCATCATCACGAGTTGGGCACAGAAAAAATAGGGCAGCGGCAGCGTCTTGCCCATAGCGCTGTACTCCGCAAAAATCCTGTGATAGTCAGGGAGCATGAGAACAGCACCGACCCCAATAAGCAGGTCGAACTCTAGAATGAGATCGATCACCTCGACCTTGATGGTTTTGAACAGCGCCTTCTCTCTGTCGGAAAATAATGCGCCCAAGTTCTCTGGCGTCGGATCGTCTCTGAACTTTGCGAACTCGCCTGTCCCCCACTCCAACTCCGACGCCTTGAAATATTTGAGTCCATATTTTTTGAGAACGCGCTCTCTCCACGCCAGATCAAGATGAACGCA
>JAPLSS010000453.1 GCA_026398515.1 Candidatus Sumerlaeota bacterium
TCGCCATCGGGTCGGGGTGCGTCGCGGCCAGTTTGAGCGCCTGGTTCACTTCGCGCTCGATGGTGTCGTACATTGCATAGAGACTGCCTGCTTCGGCGCGATAGCGTGCGAATCGCTTCGCTGTCTCCAGCACGGATTCGACCGTCGCTCCCGGTCGGCACGCCTCGGCGATGGCTGCGTTGTAAAGCGCCGCCCAGCGCAAGGCGAACGACGTCTCGCGCGCGTAGACCTTGCCGACTTCGAACGTGTCGTCCGCCGCGGCCGTCGGATCGCCGGCGTTGATCAACCCCAGGGGATGCGAGGCGCGCGCCACGGACACGACGTTGGGGAACGGCCACAGCCGCCCCAGTTCCGACGGTGGCACGCCTGCGCGCGCCAGTTCCAGCAGGGACCGGTCGAAGCGCTCCTGCTTGAAGGCCATCTTCTCCGCATCGAGGTCGCGCAGCCAGACAGCGACCAAGTCGTGCGCCAGGATGCGATCCTGCTTCTCGATGATTGCGGTGGCGATCAGTTTCTGGCGTTCGATGCCGTCCTCGGTCGTGCCCGGCAGGCGTTCCCAATTCGTATGCGCGGCGTAATGGCGATAGGGGAGGAGCCGGTCGAGAAAACCGTAGGCTTTCTGGATGCGCTCGCGCGTCCAGCCCTCGACCGCGGCGCCCATAGCAGACCCCGCCCAGGACGCCGCAATGCAGCCGTGGAACCTGTCTCTCAATGTGGCCATGCACGGGTTTCTCCTGTTTCAGGATGCCAGTTTCAAGATGCCGGGCGGGATGGAAGCACAGTCGGAGCAAGATGTTAAGCTCGTAGTGGAATTCAGCCATTTCAGAAACGTCTACGGGCGCATTCCCGGGCGGGCGACAGCGCCTCCTTCACATACGGGTGTGGCCGACGCCCGCTTTATCTTCTTCTGCTCTATCCTTTCCTTGTGCTCCGCTCTCGAAGGCCATACACTTCCGCGCGATTTGGCCGATTCCGCGACGAAGGGGGTTCGCCCATGTTCGAAGGCGTCGGGGCGCATGGCATCACCTGGTACAACGCGGGGCGCGTGAAGGAGAACTGGAAACCGATTTACGCCATCTACCGCGAGATGAAAATCGCCGGATACGATGGCGTCGAACACGACAAGCGGCTGCCGACCAAGTTCTCGGCGGCGGAGTTGAAGGACATCGCGGCGGAATGCGGCCTGCGCTGGGTCGGCCATTCCCTGCCCGTTCCGAACAAACCGGACGACGCGCCGGGATGGGCGATGCTTCAGAGCGAAATCCAGACGGCCAAGTCTCTGGGCGTCAAGGTCGGAACCTCTGGCGTGGGCGGGCGTCCGAAAACGCCGGCGGAGCGCCAGGAGCGCCTGGCGGCGGCCGCGAAGGTCATGGAGAAGGCCGCGGCGCTCTGCAAGGCGGAAGGGATCGCGTTGGCGGCGCACAACCATTGGGGGACGCTGCTGGAGAACCGCGAGGAGATCGAACGGCTGCTGGATTTGGCCCCGTCGCTCAGCCTGCTGCTCGATACGGCGCACCTGGAGTTGTGCGGCGGCGGCGTGCTGGACGTGATCCGCAAGCGCGGCGACCGAATCGCCCACGTGCACTTGAAAGACCTGGACGTGAACGAGCCGCTGGTGACCGACGAGCGCCTGGGCGTCCCGCGCCAATGGCCGAACTTCAAGGAGCTTGGCCAGGGCGGCTTGGATTTGGCCGGCATGCTCAAGGCGTTGGCGGAAATTGGTTACTCGGGCTGGATTTCGGTGGAACTCGATTGGGCGGCGCGCGACCCGCTCGACGCGCATACGGCGTGCCGAAAACACCTTAAGCAGCTGGGGTGCTGACCGTGAAACGCGGTGTTGCGATTGCCTTTCTCGCCGGCGGAGTCGCGTTGGCGGCGTGCCATGGGACGGTGAATCCAAGGCCGGCGCCAGCCGCGCATGCGGCCCCGGAATCGGCCCGCGGCGCCGGACCCCAGGGCGGTGAAGAAGCGATTTCGGCCGAGTCGTTGCGCGAGCTCTACGGGGGCTATGTGGTCCAACTGACGCCTCCGCGACGCGTCGAGGCCCCTGTTTCACGTGAAAAGGAGCCGCCGACGCGAGGCCGGCGGGTCCGGGCCGCGGAACCCACGCCGACGCCGGAATCCCCGAGGCAGCCGCTCACGGACATCGAACCGGAGGAGCCCACGGCGGACGCCGCGGAACACGGTTTTGTCCCTCTTTCGCTGCTGAAGCCGACGCCGGCGAAAGAGTCGTCCAGCTCTCAGCCGACGAAAACGAGTTACGTGTTGCCCAAATATAGCGCGAATGCGCGCGCCACCACGGTCTCGCCGACCCGGACCGCGCCGCCGTCGCCTCCGCGCGTGGTTCCGCCTCTGCCTCCGCTTCCGCCCATTCCGTTGCCGCAACCGCCGGTTCAGGCGCCGACGCTCGTGCGCGCCGAGACCGGTTTTGGCGGCGCGCCCGCGGCGAACCTGCTGCCGTCGCAACAACAACAGCAGCAACAGCCGGCGCCCCAGGATGCCGGCCAGACTCCCGCACAGTGACGCAGCGAGTCTATCGAACATAACCCCGTAGGGCTAAAATCCCATCTTCCGCTCGAATAAACCAAACAAAATCAAGGCTGCACAAGGAAATCTCAGATAGTATAGACGCCGTACACAAACCAGATTGTCACCACCCCCTAGGGGGTGGGGGCGGCGCCTCATCCCAGACTCCTAAGCCCATCTCCAAGGGGACACTTCTACTGTGCACATAGAGGGGACATTTCTATTGTGCTTTGACAGCTCAAGTTTTCACTTGCCAAAGTCTCGTCGTAGCTCAGAATTCATTGAGCGACGTTACATTCGCCGGTTTTCACAGAAGGCCCCACGAGGAGGTCCAGATGCGACGCATCCTATTGCTCTCCTCTGTTTTGTTTCTCGCCTTAGGTGTTCTCTTTATGGCGCTTGGCATTCTACAGAGCGAAAGTCTATGGTTTGAACTAGTACCTTGACCATCTCTTTTTGATAGGTTAACCTTTGTCCATGAACGCTCCCGTTCCTGTTGTGAAGATTCCTGTCGATGGGGTGGCCGCTCATGGAGAAGATGTATGTGGTGGAGTTGACCGCCGACGAGCGTCAAG
>JAPLSS010000509.1 GCA_026398515.1 Candidatus Sumerlaeota bacterium
CCATTCGACCAGTTGCCCCATGTAGCCCGATTCAATGCGCGTGAACATGGCCGTATATGTGCTCAACATGGCGACTCTCCGTCTCCCTGTAGGTCTTCTCCGTGGCAAATGAGAATGACACATCTGCCGTGGCATGGCAACTCAACCCTTTGGGGTCGTCGAGACCTGCGTTTCAAAGCCGGGATCGGCAGGTCCTTCCCATACGTCGCGGTCCCGTTCGCTCTTGGCGAGGGACAGCTTCCGGGGATTGGTCTTGCGCAGGCGCGCCGGGATCAGGATGCCCGCTTCTCGCCCGCCGCCGCGCCCAGATGCTTCAACAGGAAATCCATCGCGGCCACGGCGGAATCTTTCGGGGCGTTGGGGTCCGAGGCCGGCAGCACGAGCTGGCACTCCACGCCGACTTCATCGCACTTCGCCTTCACGGCCTGCGCGTGGCGCGGGGAATGCACCATCTCGCCGCGGCTTTGCGGCTCGCCCTCGGGAAGGCTGGTGCAAACGAAGATCGGCGGGTCATCCTTCGTGATCAGGCCGAGCATGTCGCAATCGTCCATGATCTTCCGCCCTTCCGGCGTGTCCATCTCGGCCTCGTCCTTGAAATGGTAGAATTGAAACGCCTCGCTGGAACTCCGCTCGAACTGCCGGACCTCCGTTCCCGTCATGATGTCTCCCCACTTCCGCAGGTCGTACGAGGCCTGGACGTTTAGGCAGCCGGCGGCGCTGATCCGGCTCGACTCGCGCGCGACCGGGTCGTCGCTCTTCGGGTCGGCCAGGTCGTCGTGCGCGGCCAGCCACAGCGACATGCCCGCGCCCGCCGACCCGCCATAGCAGGCGATCCGCTTCGGGTCGATGTTGTAGTCCTTGGCGTGGAAACGGAGGAACTGAATGGCGCGCCCGGCGTCGCGCAGGATGTCCTGGATCGCCGCGTCCTGGCGGAAGCGGTAGTTGATCGAAGCGAACGACGCGCCCGCCTCCAGGCAGCGCGCGAGGGCGGAGGCCTTGGCGACGCTTTTGTCGCCGGCCGTGAAGCCGCCGCCGTGGATGAAAATCACCAGCGGCGTCGGCGCCGTCGAAGGGGCCTGCCACAGGTCGAGCACGTCCTGCGGATACAGGCCGTATTGCACATTTTCCCAGTTGGGCTTTGGCTTGGCGGGCTGGCTCCCCGCGCTTTGGCCTTGCGCCTTGCGCGCCTTCTTGGCCGCCGGCGCGGCGGGCGATTGGCTTGCTGCCAGCAGCGCAACGATGGCGCAGATCCACGCTATGAATGCCCAGGATCTCCGAAATGCGGCGTGTCGATGCATTGCACTCCCTTTCTCGCCTGTTGACTTGCCTTGCTCTCCGTAAGCGATAGAACAGCGCAGGGCGATTCTCAATGGCGGAATTGAGGAAGGGGAAGGAGGCATATGCGCGGAGCCACGGTCGCCGGCCCGTGTAGCGCAAGCGCCTCGCCTGCATCGTCGGCCGTGAAGCCCTGGAATTGCAGGCGAGACGCCTGCGCTACACAGCCTGCGCCGCCTTCTGCGCTTGACGCAGCGCGCGGACTCGAAGGATGGTTCCGCGGCGATTCATTGTCTCATGAGAAAGGGACGTTATGGAGACCCTGCGGCATGCGGTGGAATTTCTCCTGCATCTCGACAAATCCCTGGCGCAGATCATTGCGAACTACGGCGCCTGGACCTACCTGATCGTCTTCGTCGTCGTCTTCTGCGAGACGGGGCTGGTCGTCACGCCATTCCTGCCCGGCGACTCGCTGCTGTTCGCCGTCGGGGTGTTCGCGGCCAAAGGCTCGCTCCACCTGGGCAGCGCGTGGGTCCTGCTGACCGCGGCGGCGATCCTGGGCGATGCGGCAAACTATTCCATCGGCCATTTCCTGGGGCCCGAGCTGCACGACAGAGGCCGGCTGCCGTTCATCAAGCAGGAGTATCTGGACCGCACGCACCGCTTCTACGAGAAGTATGGGAAAATGACGATCATCCTGGCGCGCTTCGTCCCCATCGTGCGCACCTTCGCGCCGTTCCTGGCCGGGGTCGGCACGATGCGCTACGCCGAATTCGCCCTCTATAATATGACCGGCGCCGTACTCTGGGTCACATTGTTGGTCTTCGCCGGCTGCTTCTTCGGGACCTTGCCGTTCGTGGAGAGGAATTTCTCGATGGTCATCATGGCGATCATCGTGATCTCTATTCTGCCGCTGGTGATCGAGTATCTTCGCCACCGCAACGACGCGTCCGAGACGGCGCCGGACGCGGCGGGCAAGTAGGAAACGATTGCCGATTGCCGATTCAACCACGGGAGCAGGAGACGATTCCGCCGTGTTCGTCCGCTGGTGGTGGAACGCCCAACCGAACCCGCGCCTCTTCACGCAGAATGTCGCCGTCAAAGGCCTAACCCGGATTTCTCACCAAGAGGGCGTTTTGCGTGGCGTGGTGAGAAATGCGGCCTAATCCCGCGGTGCGCCTGCCTCTAATCGAAGATCGTATTTGCCGGGCGGAAGGCATCGGGACATCGCGGTCGGTTCCGCCTCCGCGTAAGCCGACTCCATCCCGCCTTTCTCGCCCTGGATGAACCGAATCCACGGGGTCTCGAGCATCACTTCATACTTCCCATCGGGGCCGGTTTTTCCCTCGACGAAGGTATGACTGTCGCGAAACGTCTCCGGCTCCTTGTGATAGGAAAGCGCGACCGTGATGTCTCCGCCGGGCACGGGCTTTCCCTTCGCGTCGACGAGCGTTCCATAGACTTTGAACTCCTGGTTCGTGGAGCCCTCTATGCCCACCCACACGCGCGTCTCGTCTTCCTTGACCGGGAAGACATCGATGCGGTTGTCCACCCATTCGCCCCCTTCGCCGCGCTGCGTCTTCAGCCACACCGCGGGCTTCTCCACGTCGAGCGCGAACTGGACGGGGTAGACGTTGTCGAACCGGAACCGGCCATCCGCCCCGCTGGTCGCGGAGCGCTCGAAGATTTCGCCGCCGAGTCCCGTGTGCGAGTCGGCGTGCAGGTCGTGGAACAGGCGCGCCTTGACCCCGCTCAGCGGCTTCTCCCGGAGATCGAGGACCACGCCCTCCACGACAATACCCTTCTTCATCCGCAAAACGACTTCGAGCGAAGGCCCATCGAGCGCGACGGCCTTGCCCCATTCGTCCTCCGGGTTCTCCAGAGTGGAGTGGAAATTGACCGGGCCGCTGACGGCGCCGGATTGCTCCTTGTCCGGTGGAACGAGGAAATAATACAGGCCCCATCCCGGGCGCGACGTGTCTTTCGCCTTGGGATCGTCTCCCTCGGGATCGAGGCGCCGGTTCACGAACTCGGCGGTGAACCGGCCCTCCCCGTCGGTTTTGAAGGTCCAGGTCTTGTCGAGGCCAAGCGTCGGGCGGTCGATTCCCTTCAGTTCGACGGCCGCGCCGGCGAGGGGGGTTCCGTCCACGTTGAGGACCTTCGCGTTGACGGTTCGAGTCTCGCCCGCGGCGCCGCTTTTTTCCGCGGCAAGAACATCGACGGAGCATAACGCGAGAAAGAAGCCCAGGCACGCCGCAACCGTTCGTTTGCCGATCGGAAACGCGGACATGGGGTCTGCCTCCTCGATGAAATGAAAACTGCGTGAACTCAAGGTATGGAGTCCCGCCTTCAGGCGGAACGCGCCGCCCCAAGGCGACCACGGCAATCAACGATTCCGCCGAAAGGCGGGACTCCATATTCCTTTATAGTCATGGCTCCGCCACGAGAAGCGTGTGCTCGTGTAGCTCGGGAACCGTCGCCCAGGTCATTCCATCTTCTTCCGATAATACGGCGTCCTTTCCCTCGGGCAGCAGCCGCGCCTTCGTGAAGCGGCCCGGCAGGCCGATGCGAATGTCGCGGATTGGAATCGTCTCGGCGCGGAAGCCGGTGAACGCTTCGGGATTGGGCGCGGCGGCGCGGCCGAAGGAGGAAACGTCGTTGAGCAGATGAACCAGCGTGGCGTTGTCCTTCTTCCAAAGAGTTGTCTGAACCAGCATCGGCGCTTCGACCTGGATCGGCGGCGGGGCCGAGGCGGCCCAGCGCAGCGATTCCACGATGAGCGTCCGCCCCAGCGGATGGCTCCAGCAGTAGTACGCCTGCCCCAGATCGAGCGGCGAGTAGACGACCTTGCCCTTGCCCGCCTCGCGCACGATCAGCCCGCGGTACGCCCAGCCTTCGTCCGGCTTGACCGGCCCTTTCCTCCTCCCGGCCGAGCCGCCGGCGGGCAGCAGGCCCTTCGCGCCCTTCGCGAGGCCGGAGGTCTCGACCATTCCCACCTGTCGCGACGTCGGCCCCAGGTAAAGCTGGGCGCTTGTCTTCGGCTCGACGTCCCCCTGCTTCCAATCGCCGGACGAGGCCACCGCGTCGTTGTTCAGAATCGGATGGCCGCGGTCGTCAATCTTCGCGGTCCACCCCGCGGCGTAGTCGGTCTTCCCCTGCGCGGCGCCGATCAGGTCCCGCAGGCCGGGAGTCTCGCGGCGCGCGCCGAACTCATCGAACAAGCCCGTCTCGAACGTGGCCAGCAGGCCCCCGCCGCCTTGGACGTATTCGGTCAGCGCGGCGATCTGCGCGTCGGACAGGCAGGCGCTGTTGGGCAGGGCGACCGCCGCGTAGCGCCGCAGTTTCTCCACCGAGGCCGCGTCGTCGTCGGTGATGATCTCCACCGGCAGGTGCGCCTCGATCGCGGCCTGAAACAACCCAAATACGTTCTTCATGAATGCCGTGGTTTCTTCCCCGCCCGCGGCGTTGGCGCGCCAGGCGATGGAGTCCTCCGAATAATGGATCGCCATCCACGGGACCATCGCCGCTCCGCAGACCCACGGCTCGCAGCCCTGGATGTGCTCCCAGGCGCGTTTCATCTGCGGCCAATTGCCCCCGGTCGTCACCGCCGGCGCGGTTCCATTGGCCAGCATGGAGAACATCTGCGCGCGCAGCTCCGTCTCCGGCATGTTGTAGGAGACGTGCCACATGCTGGCCTGGCCGGGGCGCGTCCGGCAATAGAGAAACAGGTCCTGCCACGCGTCCTGGAGCGGCCAGGCCCAGGGGCGATTCCACTCGTGCTGCGTCTCCCAGCCGATCTCCTCCAGCAGGCCGTCGACGCACTGGCCGGCGCGCGTGGAGAGGAACTGCGAGCGCAGTCCGAAATTAAAAATCCAGCCGCGCGTCTGGTTGACGGTCACGGCGATCTCGGGATCGACCGCATGCAGCGCCTCGGTCAGGTCGAGCAGCCATTCCTCGTGCGTCCAGGTCTGGAAATCGAGCCAGCGCTGGTAGAGCGGATCGTCGAGCGAGTTGCGCCGCGGCGGATCGACGCCGAACCGTTTCTGGAACGCCTCGACGCAGTAGCGCGAACGGCATCCGCCCGGCGGCCCCACGAACGGCATGTCGATCATGATGCCGTCGAACTTCGAGTCGCGGGCGATCCGGACCAGGCGGTCGATAAACGCCTGGCGATACGGCGAGTTCCAGCAGCCCCAGGAATCCTGCGGTTTTCCCGCGGCGTTCATCTCCCGCCATTCCGGATGCTCCAGCAGAAGCGGGTCGAGCGTGCGGTCGGCGTTGACGTAGCACAGGTACTTGAGGCCCTGCTTGTGGGCGGCGTCGGCGTAGCGTTTCACCCACGAGTAGTCGACTTGATAGCCCTCCGGCAGTTCCTTCGCGTCGACTTTGAGCGGCCGGAGTTCGCCGTCCATCATGCCGGCGGGGATTTCGCCGGCGGAGTTGATGAGATTCGCCCCGTGTTGCGCGGCCATTTCGCACCATTGCTCGATCGTGACGTTCTTGTTCCACTCGGAGTGGGCGTAGCAGACGCGCAGACGCTGGCCGAGCCACGAGGGATGGCTTGTGATCGTGCGCTCGTGCTTGAGCTCCGGAAGGCGCGGCCCGCCCGGCCATTTCACCTCGGCGAGCATCGTGTCATCGGGACGCCCTCCCGCGTTCGCCGTGAGGAAAACACAATCGAGGCGCATGGCCGCGGTTCCCAAGGCGAGGACGTGCGCGCCTTGCGTCAAATCGCCTTCCCAGATCGGCGCCCATTTCCAGACGCCGGGGCCTACCGCGCCGCCGGTCGCAGGCAGTTCCACCACGTTGAACTTCGGCGGATCGGCGGGGTCCATCGCCACGCGCAGCTTCGCGTTCCCCGGCGCGCCATAGCGCAGCCACGCCGTGTATCGCCCCGCCTCCGGCGCTTGAAACTGCCAGGTGGCGCGCCCCTCGCGGAAGAAGCCCATGAGCACGGCGCCATCGCTGGCTTCGGGCTCGCCGACGACCGTGGCAAAATCCTTGTCTTCCGAAACGACGGAATCGAAGGCTTCGGCCTCGAAGAAAACGCCGTCGCGGACGGCGGCCTGCTGTGTCGCATACAGGGAGCCAAAGCCAAAGCAGCCGAACAACGTGATGGCCGCTGCAAGGCAGCGTGGCGAGTGAATGCAGGCAAATCGCGGAGCGTGCCGCACGAGAGCCTCCTGGCGACCAAATTGGATGCCCGGAGTCTGGCGCCAAGATTTGGAATGATCAAGGGCGCGCCTAAGGTTCGGAGTGCGACCTTCAGGTCGTACGAGGCGCCCGGAATTTCGGAAGACGAAAGGCTACGACCTGAAGGTCGCACTCCGAACGCACTCCGAACCTTGGACGGCTTTTCGGTTGATTCGAATCCGACTGCGGCCCAACATCGACGAATAGGCAGAAACACGGGTTTCCCGTTTTACAAGGAGAATTCCCATGGCGTTTCAGATCGGGTGTCAAACCATCACCTTCGGGGCGGAGCAGAAGGACCATTTCCCCGAGGTCTTCAGCGCCGTCGCCAAGGCCGGTTTCCAGGGCGTCGAGATCGGCTTTCGCCATATCGCCGCCATTCCCCCGGCCGAACTGAAGAAGTTGCTGGCGAAGAGCGGCCTGGCCCTGGCCGGGTCGCACATCGGCGGCAACCTCGAGGACGTCGCCCAGGCGGAAAGCGAGAAGAAGGTCCTGGAAAACATCCTCGACTACCTGAATGCGATGGGCGTGGAGTTCCTGATGTACTCGGGGCTGAAATACCAGAACGACAAGCAGTTCGCCGCCGACTTGGCGATGGTGAATCGTTCGGCGGCGGCTTGCCGGGCGCGGGGCGTGACGATGTGCTACCATAACCACGCTTGGGAATTCGCCGACAACTGGAAGGTGATGAAGCCGCTGATCCGAGCCGCCTCGTCCGACCTCTTCTTCTGCCCCGACGTGGGTTGGGTCCATCGGGGCGGCGCGGACGTCATCGAGTTCCTCGAAGCGGTCAAGGACCGCATCGCCTATGTGCATTTCAAGGATTTTCACCCGGGCGAGAAGGTCGATTTCGCGCTGTTCGGCGAAGGCGAGGTTCCCTTGAAGAAGATTGCGCAGTGGCTCCAGCGCAACCGCCCGGGGCTGTGGATCGTGGCCGAGCAGGACCGGGCGGCGATCCCCGCCAACCAAGCCGTGGCCAAGAACGGCGCGTTTCTACGGGCAGTGTTTGGGGGTTGAGGTCCGCAGACCCGCGGCGGGCAGTTTGCCGCTCGATTTCAGGGTGGATTGCTCAATGGCCAAGAAGCTTGACAGACCAGCCGCAATATACGATTCTAATAATGCCGGGGGACAAAGGTCGGCCTCACGCCGTGTGGAGGTTCGGGCGCTTCCCGGATCACCCTATATCCTCCGGCAAACCTAAAGCCGCTGCAGTAAGCGGCTTTTTCTTATGGTAGTAGCGCCCGTACGGTTTTTCTCGCGTGTCGTCCACGTCGTGAACAAGGGCGACTCGAGGCCATAGGTAGTCCACATAGCGATCCTCGTGACTCTCATAGAGGCGCTGAACAGCCCACAGAAAGTAGTCGACTGCTTGCAACCCCGCCTCCTCATGAGGATAGCGCGGCAACACTTGGATGCGAGCGTCTGCCAGTCGCCCCTTTTCCTCGCAAAACCGTGTTTGCGCCGTGATGAGTTCACAACGTAAGACGCTGGTGCGATCGCGCAATCCCCGGCGCGCAAAGACAATCGTGTAGGAGTCCGAGTGGTGGAGTCGGTTTTTGAAGAGCATGCGCACCGTCAGGTCGTACAGTTCGTTGGGATTGTAACGGTAGCCGGGGTGAATGGCGTTTCGTTGTCTGACGTATTCCAGGACCCGGCTCATCGTTTTCACAACGGCGAAGAACTGCATTTCCCGTTCAAGGAGTATCCGGCACACTTCCCGGCGGACCTCGGGAATATCGTCTTTGGCGTGAAAAAAGAGCGCCGTCTTTCGCCGCTCGCGCTGCATCGAGGGGACTCGGCGGAAATACGGATCGCTGAGGAGCTGCGCGCGCAGGGTTCGAAAGGCTTGGTCGAGGCCGTTCGGATCCGGCACTTCAAGCAATCCAAGCATGAAGTGGCGCGGGCCGCGATATCGGTCAAGGACAACTCTTCCCTTGCGGTCGAAGAGCACCCCGTCGCCCGACTCATCGACGTAGGAGGTGGAAGCGGTTGACGGATAATCGTTCGATGCCGCCATGGCAAGCGGCCTTTCCTCTTGGCGCTTCGGCTCAATCGTTCTCTTGTCGTTTTTCCATTGCGCCGCTGCGTCGGGATATAAACACTGGAGCTACACTTGCAAGAGGTTTTCGGAGATCGGATGGATGAACGTCATCGTCATCGTCTGCGACACGCTGCGGCGCGACCATTGCGCGGCGTATACCGGCGGGCGGCCGTTGAATGAATGCTGGAGCGCCGAGGCGCCGCCGTGGGCCGTCCCCACGCCCAACATGGACCGCCTTGCCGCGCGCGGGACCGTGTTCGACAACTGCTGGTCGGGCAGTTACCCGACGATGCCTGCGCGCCGCGACATCCACACCGGGCGGCTGGAGTTCCTTGAACGCGGCTGGGGGCCGCTCGAAGACGACGACCTCGACCTGGCCCGCCGGATCTCCGGCCCCAACCCCACGCGCTCCGTCCAGAAGATGGTCGAGGACGGCTGGTCGGTCAGCAGCTTCATCGCCGACAACCAGAATTTCTGGTGCCAGGGATCGGGCAATTACCACATGGGTTTCACCGGCTTCGAGTTCATCCGCGGCAACCAGGAGGACCCCTGGCACACCGACCCCGCGCCGTTCTTCGTTCCCGAATCCGAGCGCGCGTCGAAACTCGAACGCTATTTCCGCAATATCGCGCGCTACCGCCGCGGGGAAGAGGACGAAACCTGCGCCCAGGTCTTCCGCCACGCCGCCCGCTGGCTCGAACGCAACCACACGTACAAGGATTTCTTCCTCTACGTGGATTCCTTCGCGCCGCACGAGCCGTGGGACCCGCCGGAGGGCTTGCTCCAGCGGTTCGACCCCAAGGGCTACGCGGTCGAAGGCTGGAAATCGCACCCGCCGTACGTCCCTTGGCGCGGGCAAATGAATGAAGAGCAGTTCAACAGCTTCCGCGCGCGCTATGCCGCCAAAGTGGCTCTCGTCGACCGCTGGCTGGGGCGGCTCATCGACGCCATCGACATGCTCGATCTGTGGAAGAACACGCTGGTCATTTTCACCACCGACCACGGCACGTTCAACGGCGACCACGGCCGCATCGGCAAGAACCAGACCCACCTGCACGACGCGCTGGGGCGCATCCCGTTCCTCGTCTGCCATCCGCGGTTCGGCCACGGCGAGCGGCGCGCGCAGTTGGCTCAATTGGTGGACGTGTATACGACGACTTTGGCGGCGGTCGGCAAGCCGATCCCGCCGGACCGCCACGGCGTGAACCTGCTGCCGGTCCTGGAGGAGCCGTCGGCCGCGACGACGCGCGATTATGCGTTGCTCGGCGTGTTCGGCAACACGGTCACCTTCACCGACGGCGAGTGGATTCTACATCAGGCGCCCAAGACGAAAGAGAATCAGCCTCTCTATTGGCATGGCATGGGGCTGGCGCGCTTCTCCCGCGCGGAATTGGGGCCGGTGGTCGCCGGACGGCGGACGGCCAAGGTCAACTCCTTCTCTACGCCGACGTGGCTGAGCGACAAGCGCTCCGACCCGAACGAGCTGACCAACCTCGCCCAAAGCCAGCCGAAGAAACTGCGGGAAATGCAGGCGGCGCTGCGCGAAACGCTGTTGAAGATCAACGCGCCCAAGGAGCAGTTGGAGCGGTTGGGGATTTGACGGAGGGTTTGCGCGCTTTTCAGGACAACCGATTGCCGTGGAGACGCCAAGGCGCAAAGGCCGCATCATCTTCCTTGCGACTCTGCGCCTCAGCGGCAAGGCAGTTCCGAAAAGCAGGCCTCTTTAGGGCATAAGATTGACATCTCCGTCAATCCATTGACGACCAAACGTCCCCTTCTTCGCCAATCTGAGCCCGCGCGAACCGCCTCCGCTTCATACGCAGCCTTGATATTACGTGTCTTACAATCATCTAGTCTTGTTCGTCCATCCGTCAAATCCCTGGCACATCTCTTGTATGACCTCCGCCTCGACGAGGAAGGGAAGGCAATGACACGATCGAGGGCGATGGAACGTTGACGGTCTTCGCCAACCCCGGCGCCCTCCGATCCAAACTCTTCCGCACGACGCTCTAAGGCGGATTTCGTCCAGGCCGATAAGCTACGATAAGAAAAACAGCGGGCGCAGGCTCGGTAGAGAACGACGGGTCCGGGCCGCGCGCCCGGGACCCCCGGCGCGCGCCGCGCGCCCGCGGACCACCCAAACCTGCACAGCGGAGGAACGATCGTGGCGAGTCAACCTGAAGCGCCTGCCGAAGAGGCCAAGAAGGGCGGCAAGAAGAAGCTGATTCTGATCCTCGTCGCCGCGGCGGTGTTGCTCGTCGGCGGCGGCGCGGGGGCCTTTGTCCTGATGTCGGGCAAGGGCAAGGCGCCGGCGTTGAACGAGAAAGGCGCCGAAGCGAATGCCGAGGGCAAGGAGAAGAACGCCGGCAAAGGCGAGGGCAAGGACGGCGAAGAGGCCTCGTCGACCTTCAAGTTCGAAATGCCCTTCCTGATCACGTTGGCCGACCAAAAGCAGCACAAGGTCTTGCAGCTGTTCGTGTCGGTGGACCTGTCCGACCCCTCGTACGCAAACATCCTGAAGCGCGAGCAGGACAAGTTCCGCGACGCGGTGTATACGGAAGTGTCGCGCCGCACGCGCAACGACGTGGCATCGCTGGAAGGCAAGGAGCGCTTGAAGCGCGATTTGGCCAAGATCTTCGACGGCTTGCTGGGAAAGCCGGGAGCGGTCAAGGGCATCTACTTCCCGGATTACGTCCTGCCGCTGTGAGGCGCGCGGCCGGCGCCGTCGACGGAGCGCAACGGGTCCATGGCTCAGATTCTCTCCCAAGAAGAAGTCGACGCGCTGTTGACCGGCTTGACCGGCGGCGCCATCGAGGCCGAAACCGACCAGCCGCGCTCGGCCGAAGCGGTCATCCCCTACGACTTCACCAACCAGGATCGGATCGTGCGCGGGCGCATGCCGACCCTGGAGATGATTCACGACCGCTTTACGCGCCTGTTCCGCACGACGATCTCCGGGTCGTTGCGCCGCGCCGCCGACGTCTCGATTGTCAACTCCGAGATCGTCAAGTTCGGCGACTTCATCCGCGGCCTCCCCGTGCCGACCAGCCTGCACGTGTTCCGCATGGAGCCGCTCAAGGGCTTTGGCGTCCTGGTCGTCGAGGGCAAGCTGGTGTTCGCGCTCGTGGAGTGCTTTTTCGGCGGCCGCGGAGGCAGTTTGTTCAAACTCGAAGGGCGCGAATTCACCCCCATCGAGCAGAAGGTCATCAAGCGCGTGGTCGACCTGATTCTCGAAGACTACCGCGTCTGCTGGAAACCGGTGCATCCCGTCTCGGTCGAATTCGTGCGCTCGGAGATCAACCCGCAGTTCGTCAACGTCGTGCCGCCGAGCGACGTCGTCACCACGATCGAGTGCGAACTGGAGCTGGAAGAGGCGGCCGGGCGGTTCATCTTTTGCCTGCCGTATTCGACGCTCGAGCCGATCCGCGACCAGCTGCGCGCCGGCTTTCAGAGCGAGAACTTCGAGGTCGACAACGCGTGGATGGATCGCCTGAGGATGCGCCTGCGCGAAGCCCCGGTGGACGTGCGCGTGCAGTTGGGCACGGCCAGCCTCCGCGGGCGCGATCTGCTGAGATTGCAGGCGGGCGACGTCATCCCGCTGAACGAGGATCGGTCCACGCCGTTGAAGGTGTTCGTCGAGGACATGCTGAAATTCCGCGGCAAGCCCGGCTCGCACAACGGCAACCGGGCGGTGCAGATCTGCGGCATCCAATACCCGAAGAGGCAGTGACCCGTTCGGCCCCACTCTCCGAAGAGGCGATACCCCATGTCTGATCCGAAAATGACGTCCCCCGGCGCCGGTCTGGCCCAGGAATCCGCGCCCGATTGGAACGAAGCCCTCGCCGAGCCGGCGCCGGCGCCGGCGCCGAAGCTCCCCGCCGCAAAGACCGCGGCGGACGGCCCGGCCGTCGCCAGCGCCAAGCCGCTCGACCTGGACTTCATCCTCGACATCCCGCTCGAGGTCTCCGTGGAGGTCGGCCGCACCAAGATGCTGATCAACGACCTGTTGCAGTTGAACCAGGGGTCGGTCATCGAGTTGGGCAAGCTGGTCGGCGAGCCGTTTGAAGTCCTCATCAACAACAAGCTGGTGGCCCGCGGCGAGGTCGTCGTCGTCAACGAGCGATTCGGCGTGCGCCTGACCGACATCATCAGCCCGATGGAGCGGATTGAGCAGCTGAAGTGAGTTGGGATTCCTGATTGGCGGTTTTCGATTTGAACGGCAACGGGCTGGTTTCGGCGCAAAGCCCCCAGCGCGTTGAGACGCTCCAACAGAGACCATTCGAGGAAATCACCAGAAGTCGGCGGAAAAACGCGCCGATCTTCGAGGGAGAACCCTTGGCTCTCGAAAGGCCGACCGCGCGGATCATTCAACCGAAGATCGGCCATTGAGGCCGCTAAATGCCCGGAGGACACGGAAAATGAACCCTTCCAATCCCCGCTCCGCCTTCTCTCTTTGGGTGAGATGCCTGCTGCGCAGGTCGTCTTCTGTTCCTTCCCCCGGGGGTGTTCCGTGGTTTGAACTGCTCTTTCTAGGTTCAATTGACTCTCGGCCATCCTCTGGGGGTCGTTCCATCGAAAATCGGAAATCAAAAATCAAGAATTGGATTCAACCGGGAGCCCACGATGCTCGCCGCCGCTAACGCTCTCCTCGCCTCCCTCGCCTCGGCCGTCACCAACGAGTCGCTGGCCACCATGGCCCCGCCCGCGACGCCGGCGCCGGCCGCCTTGGACGCGGGAGGCGACCTCATGATGATGGTCCTGCGGATGTCGGGCGCTTTGGCCGCGGTGCTGGCGCTGGTGGTCGGACTGGCCTGGGCGGCGAAGAGGTATCTGCCCGCCTCCGCCCTTCGGGCGTCGGCAGGCAGCCGGATCGACGTGATCGCCACGCGGACGCTGGGCATGCGCCGCTCGCTGGTGTTGGCGCGGGTGCACGGGCGCGTCCTCCTGCTGGGCGCCACGCCGCAACAGATTCAATGCCTGAGCGAGTGGGAGGAAGGCTCCGATTGGCCGGCGAACGAGCCCGCCGCCGCCGCGACGCCCGATCCGCATTCCTCGGCCATGGAGCGCTTTCAGGCGTTGAGAGAGCCGCGGTAGCCCGCGCTGCGAATTGCGACCCTTGGAACAAGAATGGACAACCGCCCCGCCCTCCGCCCCCTCCCCGCCGCCCGGCGCCTCGCGCTGGTCGCGGTGTTTGTCTGCCTGGCCTCGGGCGCATGGGCGCAAATCGCCCCGGAACCGCTCCTGCCGCCCACCGCGACGGACCCCGGCGCCATCACGCTCAACATCTCGGGGCTGGACAACCGCGAGCACGTGGCCACCGGCCTGAAGATCCTGGCGTTGATGACCGTCCTGTCGCTGGCGCCGGCGATCCTCATCATGCTCACCTCGTTCACGCGCATCGTGATCGTGCTGAGCTTCGTCAAGCGGGCGCTGTCGACGACCGAAGTGCCGCCGCAGCAGGTGATGATCGGCCTGGCGCTGTTTCTGACCTTTTTCATCATGGCGCCCACCTGGGGCCGCATCAACCGCGACGCCGTCCAGCCGTATCTGAACCGCCAGATCGACGAGATGCAGGCGTGGAAGGCCGCCGAGGCGGGCATTCGCGAGTTCCTCTTTCGCCACACGCGCGACAGCGACCTGGCGACGATGTTCGGCCTGTCGGGCCTGGCCAGGCCCAACACGCTGGACGATGTGCCGACCTACGTGGCGGCGCCGGCGTTCATGCTCAGCGAACTGAAGACGGCGTTCACCATCGGCTTCGTCATCTTCGTGCCGTTCCTGATTCTCGACATGGTGGTGGCGAGCATTCTGCTGTCCATGGGCATGATGATGCTGCCGCCGGTGATCGTCTCGCTGCCGTTCAAGATTATCCTGTTCGTGCTGGTTGACGGCTGGAACCTGATCGTGGGGGAATTGGTCAAGAGCTTCGCCTGAGACTCATACGACTGATAAGACTGATAGGACTTATATGGACCCTCAAACCTTCATCGACTTTATGCAGGAATCGTTTCGCGTGTCGCTGTTCTTGTCGCTGCCGATCCTGGGCGCGGCGCTGGTCACCGGCATTCTGGTCAGCGTGTTTCAGACGATCACGTCCATCCAGGAGCAAACGCTGGTCTTCGTGCCGAAGATGCTGGCCGTGCTGGCGGCGTTGATCCTGCTGTTCTCGTTCATGCTGCGCACGCTGATGAATTTCACCTACGCGGTCTTCGCGATGATTCCGAATCTGGCGAGGTGAGGGAACACAAATGCGGAATGCGGAGTGAGGAATGCGGAATGAACTGCAACGCCCCATGCAGCGCGGAAACCGTGGAGCGAATTCCCGGCCGTTCATTCCGCATTCCGCACTCCGCATTCCGCATTCATAGATCGCTAGTCCACAGCCCATGACCACCCTCACCCTCCCCCTCGCCCCGCTCCTGGCCGCCATAGTCATCCTCGTGCGCGTGGGGTTCCTTGTCGCCTTCATGCCGCTGTTCGGCGAGTCGTCGACGCCGGCGCAGGTGCGCGTGCTGCTGGCGGTGGCGCTGACCATGATCCTCGCGCCGCTGGGCATGGTCGACGCCGCGTCGATTCCATTCAGCGTCCCGGCGCTCATCGTGGGCCTGCTGCCCGAGGCGCTAGTGGGGCTCACTCTGGCGATGATCGGCCGCCTGCTGTTCGGCGCGATTCAGTTCGCGGGCGAACTGGCGGGACGCGAGATGGGCTTCGCCGCGGCGAACGACCTGGACCCGACCTCGCAGACGCAGGTGGCCACGGTGGCGCAGCTGCAATACGCGCTGGCGGTCTTGATTTTCTTCGCCACGGGGGCGCACGCGATCTTTTTCCAGGCGTTGGCCGAGTCGTTCCGGCTGATCCCGCCGTTTGGCGCGCGGGCCGGCGGCCCGCTCATGCAACTGATGTCCGACGCCGCGGCCCGGATGTTCTACTTGGCCCTGAAGCTCAACTTCCCCGTCATCGGCGCGCTGATCTGCGTCAACGCGACCTTCGCCATGCTGGCCAAGGCCGTGCCGCAGCTGAACATCCTGATGGAGAGCTTTCCGATCCGCATCATGGCGGGGCTGGTCATCCTGAGCGTCTGCGCGACGCTGTTCGCCGCCATGGTCAGCGAATCGTTCTCGGACATGGGGAGGCAGGCCTTCGCGGCGATTCACGCGATGGCGCCGTAATAGTTCAGAGTGCGGAGTGCCGAATGCGGAGTGCGGAATGAACGACAACAACTCTTGGGGAGTCGGCGATTGCCAGATGGATGCCCCGTAGTTCATTCCGCATTCCGCACTCCGCATTCCACATTCACTGAAGGGCAGGTGATGGCCAGTGGCTGACGCCGGGGGGGATTCCGCACAGGAGAAAACCTTTGAGCCCAGCGCGGAACGACTGCGCAAGGCGCGCGAAGAAGGCTCCGTCGTCTTCAGCAAGGAAGTCGTCACCGCCGCCAGCTTCCTGGGCATGCTCGTCTGGTTCTTCCTCGTCCGCCACGCCTTCAGCGCCGCCTTCGGCGACTGCGTGCGCGACTTCTTCGCTTTCACCCGCTTTGGCGAGATCGACGGCGGCGGCGCGCAGGTGATCTTTCTCGAGGCGTTGCGCTATTCGCTCCGCATCGCCGGGCCGCTCATTGGGCTGGCGCTCGTCCTCGGCGTCGCCGCCAGCATGAGCCAGACCGGGTTCCAAATCGCCACCAAGAAGAAACTCTTCGACTTCACCCGGCTCGACCCGGTCGGCGGCTTCACCCGCGCCTTCGCCCTGACTCATTGGTTCGACGGCCTGAAGGCGGCGCTCAAAGCCGCTCTGTTTGGCTATGTGTGCTACGCGACGATCCGCGCCTCGCTCGACCGCATCCTGATCATGGGTGCGATGCCGCCGGGCCAGGCGCTGGAGGCGGCGGTCGGCCTCGCCATGTTGATCGTGTTCCGCGCGGGGCTGATGATGATCGCGTTCGCCGCCGCCGATTACCTCTTCCAATGGTGGCAGCGGCGGAAGAAGCTGATGATGTCGCACCAGGAAATGAAGGAAGAGATGAAGGAGTCAGAGGGCGATCCGATCTTCCGCCGGCGCATTCGCTCGAAGCAGATGGAGATGTCGCGCCGCCGGACAATGGCGGCGGTCAAGACCGC
This sequence comes from Candidatus Sumerlaeota bacterium, assembly GCA_026398515.1. Taxonomy (GTDB): domain Bacteria; phylum Sumerlaeota; class Sumerlaeia; order JAPLSS01; family JAPLSS01; genus JAPLSS01. The sequence goes on from JAPLSS010000509.1 coordinate 16,624, forward strand.
CGACGTGGTGGTGACCAACCCGACGCGCTACGCCGTGGCGCTGCGCTACGACGCGGCCAAGGACGCCGCGCCGAGGCTGGTGGCCAAGGGCGCGCGCCTGATGGCCCAGCGCATCAAGGACGAAGCGGCCAAGCACAAGGTCCCGGTCGTCGAGGACCGCTTCGTCGCCCGCTCGATTTACTTCAACGTCAAGATCGGCCAGGAAGTCCCCGCCAGCCTGTTCCGCGCCGTGGCCGAAATCCTCGCTTACGTCTACCACCTGACCGGGCGCATCCCGCGCCGCCGCTCCTCAAGCCGTGCGCCCTTGCGCCGCCCGGCGACTCGCGCGACGCGGAGTCCGAGAGCCGCAACGGCGGTATCGTAGCGCCGATCGCGTAGCGCCGTTTGGGTAACGCCGGCTCCCCAGCCGGTATCCGCGTCTCCCATGTTTCCGCCTTTCGAAACGCAACCGTCCGATTCATCGATGTAAATTTCACTTGACACGATGTAATGCATACATTACATTATGGCGCATGATCTTTACATCATGGCTCCGGCCACAACCGGACCGAGCATTGGAGGATGGTTCCATGAGTCGACATGTGCAGGAACGTCGGGCTTGGTATGTCCTGGCGATCATCGGTTTGACCGCCTTGTGCTTCTTCATCCTCGGGGCGCTTTGGGGCTTTCGAGGGGCGACCGGAGCCTTTGGCTTTCTCGGCCTGATAGGCTTTATCGGCCTGATTGGCCGCAAGGAGCGGCGTGAACGCAAGGCGCACATGGACGAGCGAGACCGGCAGATCGCGGGGGTCGCAACCATCATCGCCTACACCGTGTTCTGGCTCAGTTTGGTGGCCGCCTGCATGACCGCGTTCCTCGTCCTTGGGCCGAACGGGACCGTGTCCGTCTGGCTGCTCTGTCAATCGCTCTTCGTGGCGTTTGCGTTGGTGTGGGGGGTGCAGTCGCTCGTCATCGTCATTCTCTACCGGAAGGGCCGCGATGGGGCCGACGACTAACATCACCAACCGCATTCGGCGCCTGCGGTTCGGCCACAACCAGACCTTCGATTGGAGGACCTTTCAATGAGTCGCCATGTGCAGGAACGCCAGGCTCGGTATATGTTGTGGGTTATCGGTTTGACTGCCCTGTGTTATGCCATCCTGGGCGCTTTAGTGGGATTCGGGGGGCCGACGCCCGCAACCTTTGGACTCTTTGGCCTCGGGGGCTTTGCCGGCCTAATCGGCCGCCGGGAGCGGCGTCAGGGCAAGGTGTTCATGGACGAGCGAGACAAGGAGATCGCGCGGGCCGCGACCCTGGCCGCTTTCAGCGTGTTCTGGGTCTGTTTCGTCCTTGCCTGCATGACGCCGATCTTCGTCCTCGGACCGAACGGGGTTCTCACCATGCCTGTCACGCTGCTATGTGATGCGGTGTTCGTTGCGCTTCCGTTGGTGTTTGGGGTGCGGTCGCTCGTCATCGTCATCCTCTACCGGAGGGGCCGCGATGGGACCGACGACTAACATCACCAACCGCATTCGCCGACTGCGTTTCGACCACGGCGAGATGACCCAGCAGAAGCTGGCCGACCGCGCCGGGGTGACGCGCCAGACCATCATCGCGTTGGAGGCGGGCAAGTACGGTCCTTCACTTCTTCTCGCCTTTCGCATCGCGCGCGTCTTCGGCGTCTCCGTCGAGGAAGTCTTCCAGTATGAAGAGAAACCGTAAAGGCGTCCGCGCTTTGGCGAGCGCAGACGCAGAGGCTCCGCGCGGGGATGGAACTACAACCCCATCGACTCCAGCCCGTCCATCGGCGCCAGGCCTTCGATGGTCACGTGGGAGACGCGCCATTCCTTGTCGCGGCGAATGAAGGTCGCTTCCGCGTTGGCCGTCTCGCGGCGTTCGCTGGGATAGGCGAAGGACTGCTCTTCCGGGTAGCCATAGAGGCCCCGCCCTCGCCCCTCGATGCGGAAACGGGCGCGAGCGGTGGCGCGATCGCCGTTGATCTGGACCCGCGCCACGTCAAGGTAGACGTCGCGCCGGCTCGTTATCGCGAAGAAGTACTGGGCCAGCGATTGCGCGTCGCGCTTCGTGCGGCCGTAATCGCCGTCGTAGGCGTCGTCAAGCATGTGCAAAACCGCGTACGAGTCGCCCTTTTCGACGGCGCGTTTGCCGGCCTGGAGGAGCGAACGAATACGCGCCTCCTCGCCGCCGGAGAAGTAGAGGTAACTCGCGAGGGCGGCGGCCGCGGCGGCCAGCCCGGCGATCGTCAGGCGGCGGCGGCCGGTCATCCGCGCAGCTCCTTCGTGTCGAGCCAGATGGTGACCGGGCCGTCGTTCACCAAATGCACGTCCATCATCGCCCCGAAACGGCCGGTCTCGACGCGGACTCCGCGCGCGGCGAGGGCTTCGGCCATGCGCGCCAGAAGCGCCTCGGCGTCGGCGGGCGCGGCGGCGTCGGTGAAGCTGGGGCGCCGCCCCTTGCGGCAGTCGGCGTAAAGCGTGAACTGCGACACCAGGAGGACGGCGCCGCCGATGTCGAAGAGCGAGCGGTTGAACCGGCCCGCCTCGTCGGCGAAGATGCGCATCTCCGCAATCTTGCGCGCCAGCAGATCGGCGTCCGGCTCGCCGTCGCCGTGTCCCGCCGCGGCGAACACCAGCAATCCCGCGCCGATGCGGCCGACGGTTTGTCCGTCGACCTCGACGCGGGCTTCGCGAACGCGTTGGATGAGAGCGCGCATGGGATGCTCCCGCGGCATAGTTTTGTGACGCCGCGCGGGGACGCCAGGCTAACGTAACTTCGGCCCCGGGGATTTGTGGATTTCCACCCAAATGCCGTAGCTGATCGCGTTTTCCTCGGCATCGGTCTGGCCGGGAGTGAGTATCTCGAAGTTCTTGATTTCCGCCGCCGCCAAGTCGGCGCGCAGTTCGTTCTCCGTTTCCTTCACGTCATAGCGGGGGAAGTTCTTCTGCTTGGCCTGCGCGTCGCGGATTGTCTTCGCCTTCTCGACGGGGAAGTCCGGCGAGAATCCCCGTCCGATCCAGGCCACGCCTCCCGGCTGGAGGACGCGGTAGATCTCGCGGAAGGCCAGCGTCTTGTCGGCCCAGAATTGGAAACTCCCCCGCGAGACAATGACCTGCGCGTAGTTGTCGCGGAACGGCAGCGCCTGCGCGTCGGCGAAGATCGCGCTGACGCGTCCCTCCAGCCCCCGCGAGGTCGCTTCGTCGAGAAAGTGAGCGAAGAAATGCGGATTGATGTCGGCGTTGACCCAGTGCAGCAACGTGCGCCGCGCCAGTTCCAGGGTCAAGTCGCCCGGGCCGGCGCCCAGGTCGATGCCGATCCCCTTCCGGTCCGCCAGGTTCAGATGATCCGCCAGGTATCGCGCCAGATCCGGATAGACGGGGGCCAGCAGCTTATGGCCTGACCCGATCATCCGCTGGGCGTCCTCTTTGGGGAACAGCTCGTCGGACGGATAGGTGAGAACGTCGGCGCGCCCGCCTCGGGGCGCCGCGACCGCGAGAACGCACATCGCAACGATGGTCATGCAAAAGGGGGCCAAATGAGAGCGCATCGAATCGGCTCCTTGTTGGGAAGCGATGGCGACGTTATCTTCGTTCCCGGTTTTCCAGCCATCGCTTCAATGATGAGGGGCTTTCGGTGGATTTCCTGCCCAGCAGCAATCCCTCAATGCCAATGTCTTCGTCGAGATCCGGCCAGTGGATCCCATAGCCCGCTCCGGCGATCTGGAAGTTGGCTCGCTCGGTTGGGGTCCCATGCGCCAAGCGAGGATACCAACCGATGGGGACAGAGATCGTACGACCGTCTTCGAGATCCACGGACAACGTGTCGTCGGAGACGACCACGCGTGAAATCTTAGCCAAGGCGACCGTAGCCGCGGCAGAAGGCGTCCCATTCATCTCTTAGGACCTCCAGGTTCAAACGCATCGTGCGCTCGATATCGCGCAACTCCTGACGAGTATACCCATGATTCGCCTCCAACGTCACGTCGGGATCAAGCCAAAACTTGGCGCTCCGATCCTCGCGGTCGACGTGCATGTGCTGCGGCTCGCCACAATCATACGAATGAAAGTAGAAGCGATATGGCCCAAGTCGTAACGCCGTAGGCATGGCTTCGAATCATCTCTTCGCTTGCTGTCGTCTTCGCCCTTGCAGGTTGCGGGATTCAGCAACGCCGGCGAACGAAGGCGGGACTACGAACTCAAACCGCCGCCTCTTTCCAATTCAACGCCCGCCAATCCATCCGCCCGATGCCGCGGTCGTGAGCGCGCTGGAGGTATTCCACTTTCGCCACGTCGCGTTCGAGAAGCGTTTCGACCCCGCAGGCGTCGACCGCGACGGCGTCGACCCCGGCGATGATCGTCCGGCCCGCCTTGACGTCGGCCAAACTGCCGCCGGTCGGGCCGTTGCGCATGAGGACGCGCGAGCCGTCGAGAACGACGAGCGTGGGCGTCATCATGAACGCCAGATCGGCGACCACGTTGTAAATGTCCTGATGAAACTGGTTGCGGCGTCCGCCGAGCAGCCCGTACCAGTTCTTCATCGTCATCGACGCGTGGCACAGGTTGTGGTCCTTGGCCGGCGCGATGCCGATCACCTTGTCGGCGTCGAGGAGCGGGCGCAGGAGCATCGGCCAGTCGCCCAGCGCCACGCCGCCGATGTGAACCGTCTCGAACAGCGATTCGGCCGGCAGGACGAGGCTGACCTTCATGGCGCCGGCAAGATCCTTCGCCGCTTGCGTGATGCCGCTCTTGGCGAAGCATCCTTCCGGCTGGTTGATCGGATTGTCGAGGATGCGGATCTCCGAGGCACCGGCTTCCTGAACGAGGCGGGCCACGGCGCGCAACACCTCGGGGCTGGTCGTGGCGCCGAGAGCCGGCGGGCGGTCGAAGGCGACGTTGGGCTTGAGGACGACTTTGTCGCCCTTCTGGATGAACTTGCCCATCCCGCCCAGCTCGCCGATCGCCGCGCGGACCATCGCCTCCACGTCGTCGCCGTGCGCGACGGACAGCGCGACGTCGGAGGCGGAGCGCTCGACGTTGAACTTGCGCAATTGTGGCAGCCGGGCGCTCTGGTTGCTGATGCCGGGCACGCAATGCTTCGGCTGATGGAGCGCAATCGCCCCGCCGACGCCGGCCGCCGCGACGGCGCCGGCGGCGCCGACGCGCCAGAGGAATTCGCGGCGGGAAAGCTTGTTCGGTGTTTCCGATTCGTGCTTCACGTCCACGCCCTCGGTTTCCTTAATCCTTCACCATATCGCGATAGGGCGATAGTTCGTATGACGCGCGTCATTCGCAGGTTCGGAGTGCGACCTTTAGGTCGTA
>JAPLSS010000819.1 GCA_026398515.1 Candidatus Sumerlaeota bacterium
CAGGTAGCGCTGAACCAGCCCCGTGGATCCGCCGGCGACCACGATCACCGAGCAGTGTCCCACGCCGTACAGGCACAACAGCAAGACGCCATAGGGCCAATTCGACGCCCCGAGCCGGAACGCCGCCGCGAGCAGGGGCGCCATGAAGGCGAACGTGCAGGGCCCCAGGGCGACGCCAAAGATCAACCCCAGCAGGAACGCCGCCAACAACCCTTTGCGCTTCATGCCGATCCGCCCGGGGCCGGACCAGGGCATGGGCAGGACGTCCAGCAGATGGAGCCCGACCCAGAAGAACACAGCGGCGACAAGATAGTTGCCGAACGGCCCCACGTCGCCCAGCAGGCGCCCGGCCGCCGCGGTGATCAGTCCGATCAGGGCGATGGTCAGCAGGATGCCGACGGCAAAGAGAGTCGACAAGGCGAACGCCCGTCGGCCGCCGACGGGCCCCTGCCCGTTGATGAAGCCGACGATGAGCGGAAGGCTGGCCAGATGGCAGGGGCTGAGCAGGATGCTCAAGACGCCCCACGCCAGCGCCGCGGCCAGGGCGATCGCCGGCGCGCCTTCCACCGCGTGAGTCAACGTGGAGAACAATTCCTGCATCCGGGTTTCTCCGCCGCGCGCCTATCCGGTCCGGCCGACCTTCTCGAGATCGACTCCCAGTTCCTTCCACTTGGCCAGAATGTCCTCTTTGGCGAAGAAGCCCTCGTGGCGGAAGAGTTCCTTCCCGTCCGCGGCGTAGAAGATCTGCGTGGGGATCAAATTGATGTTGTACTGCTTGGCGGCGTCGGGGATCTCGGTGATGTCGATGACGATCACCTCGAGGCGCCCCGCGTGGTCGCGCTTCAGTTCTTCGAGAATCGGCGCCATCATCTTGCACGGGACGCATTTGCCCGCGCCGAGATCCACCAGGCGTGGGAGCGCGCCCGAAGCCGCGGCAACCGGCTCCGCGTCGGCGCGCGCAGCCGATTCTACACCGGGTGCGCCCGGGTCCGCGTTCTCCTTGTGATGCGCTTTTCCCCAGAGGACTCCCCCAACCGCGATCGCCAGGACTGCGACGATGGCGATCTTGCGCCCAAGCGTCGAGCGTGGCGCGGTGAGCGTTTCGTTTTGCGGTTCATTTTTCATGTTGGCGTCTCCTTCCAAAGAACGGGCGTCTCGTGGCACAGACAGTCTTGTCTGTGCATGGCCTGCGATCCAACGGGAGCGCACAGACAAGACTGTCTGTGCCACGCGCCGCTTAGCCCGCGAGTTTCTCGGCGCCCAAGGCGGCCACCTTCGCGATGGTCTCCTCGGCGACCGCGGTCTTTCCTTTCTCCATCCCCAGATCGCTCAGGCGGATGAAGTCATAGCGATTGAACCCGGCCTGCTCCATCGTGTTGCGGGCGCAATCCAGCGGGCAGCCGTCGATCACCAGGATGCGCGAAGCCGCCTTGGTGGTTTCGACAATGCCGCTGACGCGCCCGCCCACGCCGGCCAGGCAGTACATCTTCCCCGCCCCTTGCGCCGACAGTTTCCGGGCCGCCTGGTCGGCGACCGCCCCGACATCGGCCGCTCCCGAACAGGCGAAGATCAACTTCGGGCCCGCGCCGCACGCGCAACTCGCCGCATCGCTCATTTCGCCCATCTCCTTGGCCATGAAATGTCCACAGCCTCAGCAGTTTCTTTTCCGTGTGTTCCGTGGATTCCGTGGTCTCGAAGGTTTGTTCTCCGGATTCACCGCAGCATGCTCTTGATCGCCTCGGCATCCGGGACCTTGCCGACGCACTTCACGACTCCGTCCACCACCAGCGCCGGGGTCATCATGACGCCGAACGCCATGATCTTGTCGATCTCCGCCACCTTCTCCAGTTGATACTCGATGCCCAGCGCCTTGGCGGCGGCTTCGGCGTTTTCGGCCAGTTTGTGGCACTTCGGGCACCCCGGCCCCAGAATTTGCAGTTTCTTCATTTCGCGCCTCCAACTAGACCGGAAATGGTTCCCCCGATCAGGTAGAAATACGTGGTCGCCCAGCTTGCCAGAAGCGTTGTGATTCCGAACAGGATCATCCCCACGCTTTGCAGCGCCCACCCGGACATGATGTTGCCGATGACACATCCCGTGGCGAACCCGGCCCCGACGCCGGTCACGATTCCGCCAAAGAAGGCAATGACAATCTGCTCCGGAGGCTTAGGAAGCAGGCGCGCCTGCCCGGACAGCCTCCCGGCGACCCAGGCCCCCGGGACCATGCCTACAACCAGCGCCACCAGCCACCAGACGATGGTCTTTGGTCCCGAAGCGCTTGGCGCAGGAGCGGGAGGAGTCGCGGGCTTCGACGCGGCGACGGGCAAAGCCGCGGATGGCGCCGGGCTTGGAGCCGCTGGCGCCTTCCGCCATACGTGTTTGACGTTCTTGTCAGTCAGAAGCACCTGCGCGTAGAGCACGCCGTGCGTCACCCCCAACGGGTAATTGCGGCCCGTGGCCGCGGACGAAACATACGCGACGCACCCCAGCAGGCCGACCGCCACCCCGGCCTGCCAAGGCTTCCAGGGTCGAGCCAAAACCTTCGCGCCCCAACTCCCTGGCTGACCTGCATCGCGCGCCCCCCGGCGGCGGCGAACCGCGAAGAACCACGCAAGGGTCAGAGTAACGACCCCGAGGAACAGCGCGATCGAGCCGAAAGAAAGACCGGTGAGCGATGACAGCGTCAGCGGCCCGCCCTGCGCCGTTTTCACGACGAACTTCTGCATCCAAACGTGAATGCCATTGAGCGGACCGTATTCCACCAGGCCGACGCCCAGCGGGATCCCGACCAGGGCCGCCATCGAATTCAGGTTCCCCGTCCCTGCTTTATACAAGCAGCCGCTGATGCACCCGCCGGCCAACACCATGCCCACCCCAAACAGAACGCCGCCCACGGTGTAGCTGAGCCACATCATGGGCTTCGGGTTCAGCTGGATCCAACCCAAGCGATCCATGGCGGCAAATCCCAGCATTGAGACGACAATCACCACCCACACGCCATACAGCTTCCGTCCGTCCTTGAACAGCAGAACCTCGCTGAACGCCGAGGCGCCGCACAGGTCGCCCTTCTGCAGGAAGAAGCCAAACAGACACCCGATGGGAAAAGCCGAGATCACCCAAAGGCGCCAGAAGCCAGCCGCGAGGGTCATGGCCGCCAGCCCCGCCACGCTCCAAACGAAATAGGCCCTCCAGCGGGGAAGCGACACCGTGGAACTCATCGCACACTCCTTGGAGCCAGTTTCCGCCTCAAATCCCGCGGGGACTGCCTCAGTTCGTCCATGCCGGCAATCCTGCGCTCTGCCGCGGCCGGCGCCGGTCGGCCTTGTCGCCACGATGCGCTCTTTCCGGGGCGGGCGCTCATGGGACGATCCATCCAAACAGGTAGCCGACAATCGTCGACAACACGACGGTCAGCGCGCAGAAGACGAACGTCCGCCGGAAGCCGACGATCTTGTAGATCACCAGGATGCTGGGCAGCGACAGGGCCGGTCCGGCCAGCAGCAAGCCCAGGGCAGGCCCTTTGCCCATGCCCAGCCGCATGAGCATCTCCACGATCGGGACCTCCGTCAGCGTCGCAAAGTACCAAAGCATGCCGACAAAGGAAGCCACGAAGTTCGACACGAGACTGTTCCCTCCGACAAATCCGGCAACCCATTTCTCCGGGAGGAGCCCGCCGATGAATCCGGTCAAGAAGACCCCCCCGAACAGCAACGGCACAATCATCAGGCCAAAGTCCCACGTGGCCTGCATCCACTGCCGGACTTCCTCGCGGGAAAACCACCGCCAGACCATCAGCAGGACCGCCAGGCCCATCGCGCCGGCCAAGAGCCACTTGATCGCATGGACCGTCATAACGAATCCGGGGATCGGTTCCGTCTTTGCCACGTCCGCCCGGTTCAGACGGCGCACTTCGGGGCTTAGCCGGCCCGTGGAGTCATACTCTTGAATGTCCAGGCTGTCTCGCGTCTGATAGCGGATGTTGGCCTTCACGACCGTTCCGTCCCTCATGGCGATCGTCACGTCGTTGGTGTTGTACCAGTCGCTGAACACCAAGAACAGGACCATGCACAGGAAATACAGGGCGGTCTTCCAAAGAGGGCGCGGGCTGGGAGGCGAAGCCGGCATCTGCAGGGCGGCCTGGGCGCGCTTCTCCTCGCCGCGCCGGAAGATCGCGGCCATCAATAGACCGATGACGAAGGCAAAGACGACCGCCCCAACCGTCCGGCCGACGCCCAGCTCCAGCCCCAGCACGCGCGCCGAGAGGAAAATGGCCATCACGTTGATCGCCGGGCCGGAATACAGAAACGCGCTGGCCGGCCCCAACCCCGCTCCCATGGTGTAGATGCCCGCGAACATCGGCAGCACGCTGCACGAGCACACGGCCAGAATGACTCCGGAAACCGACGCCACCGAGTAGGCCAAGGCGCGATTGGACCGCGGACCCAGGTAACGCATGACGGAGGCCTGGGACAGGAACGTCGAAATGGCCCCGGCGATGAACATCGCGGGAACGACGCAGGCCAGGGTGTGGTTGATCGCGTACCATTGCAGCAGGCGAAAGGCCTCCAGGACGGCGTTGGAGACCTTGGCGTCGCCCAGCGGCAGGAAATACGCCACGAGGAACACTCCAACCAGCCAGGCGAACTTTTTCCCGTCCTTCACGGCGTCCCCCGTTCGCATCCGGCGAAGCCGACCAATGGCCGTTTGGCCAATTCGCCAAAGCCCGCCGGGGAAAAAGATCCGCCCTTCGTCTTCACCGCGCCATCTCCAGCTGCCGCGTCACGTTCTCGCGCGCCACGGTCTCGGCGCAATCCAGGAAGCCCGACACGCAGCACAGGCGCAACCTGTAGAACACCTGGCTGCCGCGTTTCTCGTCGTCCACCAGCCCGGCGCTCTTCAACAGAGCCAAGTGCTTCGAGACGGTCGACATGTCCGCGCCGATCCGCTCGCGCAGGGCGCATACGCAACGCTCTCCATGGGCCAGTTCCTCGACGATGAACAGGCGCGTCGGATGCGCCAGCGCCTTCAGGATTTGGGCGTGCGCTTGCAGACGATTGAGCGTCTTTGCATCCATTTCGCGCTTCCCTCAATTGGCAATATGGCCAAATCGCCAAGCGATGTCAATGCCTTTTTGCGCCTCTAGCGCCGGAAACACGCTGACCGGAATCGCCGGGTTCATCATCTCAGTCCTCTAACGCGCCGGACGGCTTGGATTCGGCGTCTTGGGTCACGACGCCCAATCCCGCGCAAATCTCCACCAACGCCGGCTTGAGATGCTTGTGTTCGCCTTCAAACACCGGCTTGCACAACGAGGCCCTGAGTTCGCCGCACCAAAGCCGCACGGCAAAGGCCATGCAGGTCTTCTCGCCGCACGCCCGGCAATTGGACCCCGGCAAACGCTTGAAGATCTCCAGCGCCGGGGGCTTCGCCCGCATGAGGGCGGAGGGCTCGATCTCGTTCCGTCTCGCCCAGGTTTGGTTGACAAGGCAGCGCAGGGCCTCAAGCGTTCGCCAGGCGTCCACCAGTTCTTCCGCCTTGGCCACGGTGATTCGGCTCGCGTAGACGACGACCATCCGGCCGCCCTCCATGAAGGTGAGCGCGGGCACGTTCGGGTTATAAAAGCCGTTGGGCATCTCCGCGTTGAGATAGGGCAGGACCTCGGTCAAGTTGCCTGACAAATGGGCAATCAAGCGGATGCGGGTCAGATCGGCCACGCACGGCGCCAACACCATGATGGCCGCCGTGCCGAACACATCCTCGGGAAACGAGTCGGGCGGGCGTGCCGGGATCGCTCTTGAGGCAGGTCGATAATCCACCCATCCGGAATCCGTGAGGTCCAGATCGGCGCCGAGGGCGAATCGTCCCTCGGCGCTGGTCGCCAAGGCTCCCGTCCCCACGCGGGAATAGCCAGGCGCGGCGTCGATGATCTGATACGGGATGTCCCGGCGTTCGAGCTTGCGGCGGGCCTTTTCCAGTTCAGGGCGTTGCGGAAAAGTTGTCACGAAGTCCACCCGGAACCCTCCTGCCGAACCGATGAATCCCCCCCTTGGCTCCTGTCGCCGGACCGAGGAGAAAGACGCCGAATCTTCCGCACCGCCGCGGGAAGCGCCTCCCCAATCCGCTGAATCTCTTCGCCCGTGGCGTAGCGGCTGAAACTGAATCGTATGGAGCCGTGGATCAGCGCTTCAGGAACCTTCATCGCCCGAAGCACGTGCGAAGGCTCCAAAGAGCCGGTCGTGCAGGCCGAACCCGTTGAGACGTAAATGCCAAGGCCGCTCAGCAGATGGACAAGGGATTCGCCTTCCACGCCGGAGAAAGATGCGCTCACGGTGCTTGGGAGCCTTGGCGCCGCCCGGCCATTGACCTGCGCGCCGTCAATCTGATCGACGATCAAGGACTCCAACCGATCCCGATGCCGCGTCACTTCTTGCCACAACGAGTACTCCTGCTCCGCCAGGCGGCAGGCATGCCCGAACCCGACGATTCCTGGAACGTTGTATGTCCCACCACGCCGCCCCTCTTCCTGGTGGCCGCCAAACAGAAACGGGCGCCAGGGGACGCCTTGTCGAATAAAGAGCGCTCCCACGCCTTTGGGGCCGTGCAGCTTGTGCCCGGACAACGAGAGGAAATCGATGTGTTCGAGATCGGCCCGAAGGTTCACGACGACCTTCCCAACCGACTGGGTCGCATCGGTGTGGAACAAAATGCCGAGATCCCGTTCCTTCGCCATCCGGGAAAGGCGTTCAATCGGAGAAATCACGCCGGTTTCATTGTTTGCGTGTATGACGCTGGCCAACAGTGTGTCGGAACGCAACGCCCGCGCAAAGGCGCCGGGATCGACCAACCCATCACGATCGACGGGGAGAAATGTGACATCGTAGCCTTCGCGAGCCAGCTCCGCGCAGCACTCCAGGACGGAAGGATGCTCCACCTCGGTCGTCACGATATGTCGTCTTGCCGGATTGGCTTTCGCCGCTCCCAACAGGGCCGCGTTATTGCTCTCCGTGGCGCCGGACGTGAAAAGGACCTGTTCGGGAGCGACGCCGCCTAGCAATTCCGCGACTCGCCGACGCGCGTGCGCGATGGCGCGGGCCGGCTCGCGCGCCGCGTCATGCGCCGAACTGGGGTTGCCGAAATGCTCGGTCAGGAACGGCATCATGGCGGCGAGGACTTCATTCGCCAAGGGGGTCGTGGCGTTGTTGTCGGCGTATATCGGCTTCATCCGCGCAAATCTCTCGGTAGCGTCAACCCCTCGCAAAACACCCTCGATCAACCTTCACAAGACCGCGTTGACCAGATAGCGATAAAGCCGACGACCCCGCCGTCGATCTCGCCTCGGGATGAACGCGATGGTCGAGCGGCGAGCCCGGTCTGTGGCGATTTGCCCAACCCGCCAACTCCGCGGCGCCCCAAAACGGGCCGCAGCTACTTGGCGGCGTTCCGCCTCTCCCGGGCCGTGGTCTTCAACACCGATTCCACGCAGCCGAAGAAGTCCATGATGCACGGGCAGCGCAACGCGTAGAAGATCTGCGATCCGCGCTTGTCGTCCTGCACGATGCCCGCGTTCTTCAGGACCGTCAGGTGCTTCGACACCGTCGACATGTCGGCCCCGACCATGTCCGTCAGCTCGCAGACGCAGCGCTCGCCGCGCGACAATTCGTCGACGATGAACAGGCGCGTCGGGTGGGCCATGGCCTTAATGACGCGGGCGCGGGCGTCGTAGCGAGAAAACGTCTTGGAATCCATGCGGTCGTCATCTCCCTCGGCAATTGGCAATATGGCCAAATACCCCACGGGGCGCAAAGGTTTTGTACGGATTCGCGGCAGCCGTTCTCGTGGCGCAGGCTTTCCATCCTGTGAAGACAGGAATCGCAGGGAATGCTCGGAATCACAGGCTGGAAAGCCTGCGCCACGAGAGAGCCAGCCTTGGCAAGGCTGGCCTATTTCGCCCCGAAGCAATAGAGAATCCCCTGGAGATCGCCGACGACCAGCCGGCCCCCGGCGCAGGCGGCCGAGGCGACGATCGGCGCGCCGGCCACGTATTCCCAGCGCTTCTCTCCCGTCGCCAGGTCGAGGCCGTAGAACGTGCCGTCCTTCGACCCGACGTAGACGCGCGCGCCGGCGATCAGGGGCGAAGCGTCGACTTCGCCTTTCGTTTCAAAGGTCCACAGCGGCTTCCCCGTTTTGCGGTCGAGGCAGTAGACCTTCTTGTCGCGATTGCCGACAACGAGACGGTCGGCGGCCACGGCGCACGAGGAATGAAACGCCTCGCCCTGGCCTTCGTCGAACTCCCAGAGTTGTTCGCCCTTGGCCGCGTCGGCCGCGAACACCACCCCGCCGTAATTGCCGTCGTAGACGACGCCGCCGGCCACGGCGGAATTGGCCGCGGAGTAGCTGCTCATCTCCAGCGACCAGGCTTCCTCGCCCGTCGCAAGGTCGATGGCGTGAAGGAGGCTGTCGCAACCGGCGATGTAAGCGCGCCCGTCGGCGATGGCCGGCGCGCAATGCACCGGGCCGTCGGTCTCGAACGACCAGTGAAGCGTGCTGGTGGTCGCGTCGAGGCAATGGAGGCATTGATCGTAGGAGCCGAAGTAGACGCGCCCGTCGATAAAGGCGGGGGAGGAGTGCGATTCCGCGCCCGATTCGTAGTTCCACAGCATTTTGCCCGTGGCCGCGTCGAGGCACGTCAACGCCCCGCTTTCGTCGGCCCAATAGACGCGCCCCTCGGCCACGCACGGCGCCGCGTCGACCGGGCCTTCCAGCTTCGTCTCCCATCGCTTGGCGCCCGTGGCCAGATCGATAGCGTAGGCCGCGCGCTTCTTGGTTCCGACATACACAACGCCGCCGGCGATGGCCGCTTCGGATTGAAACGCCCCCTCGCCCTCAAAACGCCAGAGGAGTTCCGGCGAATCGGGCAAAGCGCATTCGCACACCCCCGTCCGCGCCGGCCCGCCGCGGCCCATCGGCCAGTCGGCGGCCGTGGCGTTCGGGCTCTTCAGCGCCAGGAGGGTCATGGCGAGAACGTATCCCAGCTGCCAGCGCAGGAATCTCATTGAGCCATCTCCTGATCCTTGTCCTGGCTTTTGGGGAGCGCGCTCTTGCGATGACCCAGCTTCACAATCAAGAACTCAGTTTTGTCTATGGCAAGGCCAACGAGAAGTCCAAGAAAAGCATATTGGATCGCGCCGATCAACATGAAGACAAGGACACTCCCGGCGGAATCACCGTCGATGGGCGGCCATAGATAAACGAAGAGAACCACAAGCGGAAAGGCAGACCAGGCAATGCCCTCCAGATTCTCGCCCCGGTAAACCAGGAACAGTCCCAGCCTCTCTCCATCTTCGAAGAAGAAATGCGCTAGACACCACCGCATATCCAGAACCGCGCTCAGGTCCAACAACAGGAATATAACACCGAACGCCAGGGCGAGGCGTTGACAGCGGAGTTTGAAGAACTCCCCGGCCCATCTGTCCGTCATTCGGAACAGGGGGAAGAGAAGCGCGTAGATCAAGGGCGGAAGCCAGAGAACAGCATAAAACGCGACGTGGAATCCGACGCCCCCTCGAAGCGCTGGATAGCCTGGGTTATGAGAGAGAATCCCGTAGCATTCCAATACCGCCAGGCCGGCGGCCACCCATTTCAGAGAGCGCATTGAGGTCTTCCTTGGCAAGGCCGCGCGCCTAATTCCAAAGGCTAGTCCAGCTTCAGGATAGCGCGGACCAAACCGCGAATCCTCCCCGCCGCTTCGCAAGCGCGCATCGCAAAGTCTTCGGAGGCGCGCTTGCCCGGGTATCGAAAAGCCACCGCGAACTGAGAGAGGAATTTGCAGCCCATGCGCCAGGACTCTAACTCTTCGTGGTCAGAAACCACCCAGTCGAGAAGGTCCTCCAGTTCGTGAGTGCGCGGCGGTGGCAGGCCGGCTTTCTCAATCAATGATTTCAAGTATTTCTCAACGCGTTGTTGCGCCAGAAAACAGACCAAATCCGCAACCGGCAAAAGGGAACCGCCCTGGAGGCGCTCGATGCCCTGCCAGTCTTCCTCGGCCTTTTCGACCCATTTCCGAATCGCGCTATCGCCCATAGAGCACTCGGCCTCGGCTCAGGATTTCCTCAATGAACGAGTCGCCGCTTTCCAGGCGTTCTCGAATCTCGGCAGGGGTCTCGACCATCACGTACAAAGGGAGGAAACGCGGGCGGCACGCCGTGGACACCTCCACCGATCGATCCGGCCACTCTTTGTCGCTCTCCATAATCACCAGCAGGTTGACATTGCTCTCGGGACGCGGATAGCCCCAGGCGCGCGCGCCGAATAGGATCACCTTCTCGGGATGGAAGCTCTCGACGATCTTGCGCGTGATGTCGGCGAGCAACTGGTCGTCAACCACGGGCATCATGTCGGCCAGGGTTCGCTGAGGCGGACGCGGCGGCGCTTCGAGCAGCCGGCGCCGTAACGCGCCGACCGTTCCTCCATTCGGCGAGCGCGCATAGAGCACGCGGCCCCGCGTCAGGATTTCCTCGATGAACGGATCGCCGTCGTCCACGCTCTCCTCCATCTCGGCGGGGGTCTTCACGAGGATGTCCATGGGAAGGAACTTGGGCTTGCAGGCGACATCCACGTCCACCGCGCGGTCCACCCAGCCCTTGTCGCTCTCCATAATGACCAGAATGTCGACGTCGCTCTCCGGATGCGGCATGCCCCAGGCGCGTGAGCCGAACAGGATCACCTCCTCCGGATGGAAGCGGTCCACGATCTTCCGCGTGATGTCGGCGAGCAGCTGGTCGTCGACGACCGGCATCAGTTCGGCGAGGGTTCGTTTGGGAGCCATGGCTTTTTCGCCTCACTTGGCCGGCGCTTCGTAGAGGACTTCGCCGTCCTGGGCGAACGCGACGACCGCCGACTCGCCGTTTTCCCATTCCGCCGGCGGCCTGATGCGGCCAGGCGTTTCCTGGGGTCGGTGTTCCCTCTCTTCGTTTACGCCGGTGATCTTACGCCGCAAACCCCGTTGGCGCGCAAGGGCTTTTCCCAAAAGCCTTGACCCTCAAACCCCAGATTTGCGATCAATCCCGCATGGACGCGATGAAGCCCCGACGACAGGCTCTGCCCGATTTCCTCGTCATTCCACTCCTCTATCTGCTGGCAGCGGTTTGTCTCTACGGGAAACTCATTCTTCCCGCGCGCCCTTATCCCGTCCATTCCCTGATCTCGTTTGACATCCGGAACGAGTACTACCCGAACCTGGTGTTGATCTCGGACACCCTGCGCGACGGAACCATTCCCCTGTGGAACCCGTATGAGCACGGGGGATTCCCGCTGATCTGCGATCCGCAGAGCCAACTGTGGTTCCCGGTCACGTGGCTTGTTGCGTTGACGGTGGGCTACTCATTCTTCGTTCTCCAAACCCAGCTCTGGGCGACGTTCGCCGTGGCGGGGATGGGGGGATACGCGTTCGGCCGGGCGCTGGGCGTGCGGCGTCTGGCCGCGTTCGCCCTGGGCGTCGGCTACATGGGCTGCGGGCTGTTCATCGGCAATGCCAGCCACTACCTGGGGGTCGTTTCCTACGCCATTTTCCCGTTTGTCCTGGCCTGCGCTCACCGGGCGTTCGTGGCGGAAGGCGCTTGGCGTTGGGCTGTGGGAGCGGGGCTGCTCTTCGGCCTTGAAGGGCTGGGCGGCCACCCGCGCCTTCTTGTGACCGGGGCGTTCAACCTGTGTCTTTACGCCTTGCTCCTGGGCGTGTTCGGCGTGGTCCGGCAGCGCTCGGGCTGGCTCCGGATGCTTGCCGGCCTGGCCATCCTCTTCGCCGTCTTCGCGAGCACGGCGGCCATCCAGTGGGTTCCGGTCTTGTCGAGCGCCCGCGATCTATGCGAACGCCGGCTATCGGCCGAAGGCGCCCTGCTCAGCGCCTATGAGCCGGCGTACCTCGCCACGATGGTCGCCCCCTCGCTCCAGTTGCCGTTCTTTGGCCCCTCGTCCCTGGATCTCACGATGCGCAACGCGTATGTCTCCCCGGCGCTTCTGGTCGCCGCGCTCCTGGCGTGGGCGCTGCGCCGGCAGGCGCGCCTGGCGACGTGCCTGCTGTGTTTCGGCGTGGTGAACTTCCTCCTGAGCGTGGGACCCTGGAGTTTCGTGTTCGGCCTCTTCTACACCTTGGCGCCGTTGTTCGACTATTTTCGCCGTCCGTCGTCGGCGTTTCGAGGGTACTGGATGCTGGCCGCCACCGGCCTTGGAGCGATGGGGCTGAACGCCGCGGCCT
>JAPLSS010000484.1 GCA_026398515.1 Candidatus Sumerlaeota bacterium
CGGGCGCGAGAACGGAGGCCAGCCTTCGCGCGTTCTCCAGAATCGGCGCGTTGGAGGCGCCGGTCCAGCGGCGGTGCTGCTCGTCGTCCATCAATTTCAAATCATACAAGAGAAGGTCGGTATGACGCAGGAGCGTCTCCAGCCGCGGCCAGGCGCAGGCGCCGCACGTCTCCAATGCCGTATGAACGCCGTGAGATTGGCAACCGGACAAAACGGCTTCGGCGAAATCGGGCTGGCTTGTCGCTTCGCCGCCGGTCAGCGTCACGCCGCCGCCGGAGTGCGCGAAGAATGGCTTCAAGCGCGCGGCCTTCTCGACAATCTCCGAAGCGCGCATCGGATAGCCGCGCATCGCCAGCGCGCCGGCCGAGCAGCGCTCCACGCACGCTCCGCACGCGACGCATTTCCCGCGGTCATAGCGATGCCCGTCGCCATCCACCGCGTGCGATTCGTTCGCGCACGCCTCGACGCACTGCCCGCATAACACGCAGCGTTCGCGCGCGAAGACGACTTCGGGCCACGAGCGGCGCGATTCGGGGCTGTGGCACCACGCGCACTGCAGCGGGCAGCCCTTGAAGTAGACCGCCATGCGAATGCCCGGGCCGTCATGCACGGCGAACGTGTCGATGTCGAAGAGAAGGCCTTCGGGGGACGCGGCGGAAGGACTCAAAGGACTACAAGGACGGATCACTACCTCGACTCCTGCCGCCGAATGTGGTGGTCCTGCTGCTCGCGGCTGAGCATGGTGAAGTAGGCGCACCACCCGCCCATTCGCACGCGCAGCGACTTGTGCCGCTCCGGCTGGCGCTGCGCCGCGCGCAGTTCCTCGGTGTCGGCCACCGTGAGCGTCATCATCGCCCCGCCGGCATCCACGAGGCCGCGAATGAGCGCCGCCATCCGCGCCGTCCCCTCCTCGCCCTCGACCAGCCTCTTGCCGACGCGCAGGTCGATCGGCCCGCCGGCGGGCAGGTGGCAATGCGACATCTTCGAGTAAGAAAGAATCGCGCTGGGCAACCCCTCGTGATCGCGCCCCAGCGCCGGCGAGAAATTGGACGAAACCGGATCGCCCGCTAGCCGCCCGTCCGGCGAAGCGCCCAGCCCCTGCCCGATGCCGATGTACCAGGAAAACGTGCCGACGCCGCAAGGAAACTTGACGACGGCGCGGTGAGCTTCGGCGTGGCGGTTGACCGCGTCGACGAAGGCCTGAATCACCTGGCGCCCCAGCGCGTCGGCGCGCTCGTCATCGTTGCCGTACTTGGACGCGCCGAGCATGCGCGCCCGCAACGACGGATGGCGTTCGTAGTTGCTTTCCAACGCGTCGCACAGTTCGGCCATCGTCGCCTTTCGCTCCTCAAACACGACCGTCTTGATGGCGACGAGCGAATCGATGCAGTGCGCCGCGCTTTCGGCCAGCAACGCGAAGGTCCGAAAGCGCGCGCCGCCCGCGGTCATGTCTCTCCGCGCCTCGATGCACCCGTCGATCAGCGCGCTCAGCAACGGAACGGGCGCCAGAATGCCGCGTTCGTCGATGGTCTGAACGAACCGGTGCACAACGGCGCCGACCATATAGTCCAGCTGCGTCAGGAACGCCTGCCAGACTTCCTCAAACGTGGCGAACGCTCGCGCCTCGCCGGTGTCGGGGCCGTATTCCCCTTCATCGAGGCGTTGGCGTCCGCGGTTGAGGGCGCGCTCGAGGCACAGCATCACGCTCAGGCGCTGGAACCGGAAATCGGTGCGGCCCGGAATGAGGATCTCCCAGCAGCCGTCGTTGGTGTAGTCGCGCGCGTCGGACGTGGGAATGCCGATGCGCTCGATGGCCGGCACGAGCGCCTCGTCGTTGAAGATCGCGGGCATGCCGCCGCCGTCTTTCAGAATCTCGCATACCTTGTCGACCAACTCCCGCGGCGAATCCTTGTGGACGCGCACGCTGAGGAGCGGATTGGTCATCTGGTTGCGCTGATAGCTTCGCAGCAACAGGAAAGACAGAGGATTTGTCCCGTCGGCGCCGTCGGGCCGAAGGCCGCCGACGACGATGTTTTGCAGCCAATGGTTGGTGGCGTCGAGTTGATCGCGCTGCGTGCGCCATTGCGACGAGGTGGCGTGGCGCGTGCGATGAAGCGGGCTGTTCTGCTCGGGGTCGCGATAGTCGGCGCGCTGGTCCTCGGTCGCCTTGGCGCGCTCGTTGAACTTCAGCGTGAAGCAATCGACCAGCTCCGCGGCGCGCTCCACGTCGATGCGCCCGGCGTTGAGGTCGGCTTCGAGAAACGGCCACACGTATTGATCGACGCGCCCCAACGCGTTCCGATTGAGCGTCGAGTGGAAAACCATGTGGACGAGCCAGACCGCTTGCAGCGCCTGCCAGCACGTTTGCGGCGGGCCGGCGGGAGCGACGCGCAGATTGGAGGCCATCTGGCGCAATTCGGCCGCGCGCCAGGATTCGACCGCCGTTCTGGCCGCGCAGTCGCACGCCTCGGCCACCCGCGCGGCGAAATCCATCACGCCGTCCAGCGCGATGATCGCGGAATCCAGAAACGCGCGCTCGGCGTCGTTCGCCACACGAGGGCGCTGCGCTTCGGCGTCGGCGCGAATGCCGCGCAAGCCTTTGGCCAACAGGCGCGGATACGAGGGCACAATGTGGCCGAAGCACCCCGTGCCCAATCCGCGCTCGCGGGCCATGGCGTGCTCGGCCTCGGTCAGGTAATCCGGGAATCCGTTCTCGGCGTGGAGGCGCGGCTCCTCCAGCGTCATCGAGCCGGCGATGAGTTGGCCGTCCCACAGATCGGTCGGCATGGCGGAGAGTTTCAGCGCGATGGCCCGCGCCTTTCGCACCGGAAGCGGCTCGGAACGGAACCGCGGATCGATGCGCTTCGGGCATTGCCACGCCACCGGCGGCTTCTCCATCGCTTCGCGGACGCGCCGGCGCAGGTCCGCCACGCGGGGGGTATCGGGGCATTCGATGGCCGGCGGTTCCACGGCAATGCTCATCACGTCGCTCCTCTGGACACCAGGTTCCCACTGTTTCGGATTATGCCGCGCAACCGCCGGCGAATGGCAAGGCGAAATCGAAAGAAATGGAAGCGCCGTAGGTTCGGAGTGCGACCTTCAGGTCGTAGCGGTTCGACGATTCTCGGCGGGATGTACGACCTGAAGGTCGCACTCCAAACCTATCCTCCAAGAATATACCCGCCGGGGTGCGGACCCGGCGGGTTCGATAAGGGCGGTGGACTGAGGAGAATAACCTCGCGGCGAACCGCTAACGATCCACCCGCCGCACCTTAGCGGTTGACCGCTACGTTTCAGCCACCTCGCTGTGTATGCCATCTGTCATAGACGGATCACCTCCTTTCTCAGCATGGCCGTATGCAACACCAAACCGGCCCCCCTTTGCAACAAGAATCGGTATCAAGTAGCGCCGGCGTCTCGCCGGCTATTGCAGTAGCGGTCGCCCACGACGACGGCCGGCGAGACGCTGGCGCTCCAGGCGCGATTTCGACTTGCCAGTCTTCCGACGAATCTCCAGACTTCTTCCACGCATTCCAGCGATCCCCGATCCCATGCAGTGCGAGGAGAGTTGTTTCATGATGAAGCCGTGCATGTGGAGCAGCTATCTCATCGACCTTTCGCCGGAGGAGGCCCTCCGGACATTCGCCCGCAAGGAGTGGCGCTGCCTGGAGTTCTCGTGCGAACACTCGAAGACGCTGCTTGACCGCGGAGACCCCGCCGTGATCGGCAGGCAGTTCAAGCGGTTCGCCGCCGACCTCGGCGTCGAATTGCCGCAGGGGCACTTGATCCTGCACGCCGACGTGACGGTCGACGATCCCGAGCCGCTCCTCAATGACCTCAAGCGCTGGCTGGATCTCTACGTGGCGCTGGGCATTCGCTCCGCGGTGATCCATCCCGGCGGCAACCACTTGAAGATCCGCGGCGCCGATCCGCGCATCCTGCGGGAACGGCGCGCGCGCAGCTTCGGCATCCTCGCCGATCACGTCAAGGGAACGCCGGTGACGCTGTGCATCGAAAACACGCACTGGACGAACACGGCCTACGAATTGCGCTCGATCATCGACGCCGTCGGCGGCCCCAACCTGGCGATCTGCCTCGACACGGGCCATCTGCACCAGGGGCGCGGCCGTCAGAGGGAGTTCATCCTCGCGGCCGGCAAGCATCTCAAGGCCATCCACGTCGCCGACAACGAAGGGCAGGACGACCAGCACCTGATGCCCTTCGGCAAGGGGTCGGTCAACTGGCAAGAGGTGGTCGCGGCGCTCAAGGAGATCCGATTCGCCGGCCCGTTCAACCTGGAGATTCCGGGCGAAATCCATTGCCCGCTGGCGGTCCGCCTCGCCAAGTTGGATTACATCAGGGCGGTCGTTCAGATCATGCTCGAAGAAGCATACGACCGCGTTTGAGAGGCGGTTCTTGGGAGCGCCGACGTCCTCGTCGGCAATGCATGCATGACCTCGATGCCCGGCATGGCGGACGAGGCCGTCCACACCCCCCGGAACCGCATTCCGAATAGAAGAACAGAGGAGCCGATCATGGAAAAACTGCGAGTGGGCGTGGTGGGTCTGCGCCGCGGCATGGCCCACTTCAAAAACTTCCTGAGCCTCGAAGACGTCCAGGTCATCGGCGCGGCGGATCGGTTCCCCGAACGCCGGAAAGCCGCGCAACAAACGCTGGATGCGATGGGCGCGAGCGGCGTCAAGATCATGGCCGAATACGACGAGCTGCTGGCGATGAAGCCGGACGCCGTGTGCGTGGCGACCCACGGCAAACTGCAATGCCAGCACGGCTGCCAGGCGATGGAGGCCGGCGTCCACGTGCTGTCCGAAGTGCCCGGCTCCTACACGATGGACGAATGGGTGCGCCTGCGCGACGCCGTGCAGCGCACGGGCATGATTTACATGATGGGCGAAAACTCGAGCTTCCTCGACTTCCTCCGCTATTGGCGCAAGTGGCTGATCGAAGGCCGCCTGGGCGAAATCTCCATCGCCGAAGCCGAGTACCTGCACCACTTGCCGGCCAGCCTGCAACTGCCCGATGGGTCGCGCCTCTCCCCGACCGAGGCCAAGGCGCGCGGCGTCGCGAACGCGGTCCCCATCTGGCGCGCCGACCAGCCGCCGATCCAGTACCTGACGCACGACCTGGGGCCGCTGCTCGAAGTGCTCGACGACCGCGTCGTGTCGGTCTCGTGCCGCAACGCGCCGTGGCGGTGCGTCGACGCGCCGCTGCGCACGGACGGCCAAATCGCCCTGTTCGAAACGGCGAAGGGCGTCCTGTTCAAGGTCATGGTCACCTTCAACACCAAGCGCCCATTCGAGCATCGCTACATGCTCTATGGGACCGAAGGCAGCGCGGAATGGTTCCAATCGGAGAGGTGGTGCCGGCGCTCGCTGAAGGACAGCCCGCATTCCAGGTGGGAGCGCGTGGCGATCAGCCAGGCGGCGGCGAGCGACGTGGCCTCCGGCCACGGCGGCACCGACTACAAGGTGGCGCGCCATTTCGTCGACACCGTCCTCCACGGAAAACCGAACCCGGTGGACGTCTACCGGGCGATCGAATACTCGCTGCCGGGCATGATCGCGAATCGTTCGGCGGAGCTGGGCGGCGCGCCGCTGTCCATTCCCGACCTGCGCGTCGCGCCGTTCACCGGCACGCGGTTCTGGGACATCGTCGGCCTGCCGGAAGCGGAGCCGGAGGTGGTGGCAGGCTAACCGGTCGGACAAGTCGGACGGGTGGATCTATCCAGCCTGTCCACCTCGTCCACCTTGTCCACCTTGTCCATTCCGTCCCTCGATCCCGGTCTGTTTGAAAGCGGTTGCTTCGCGCGCTCCCGGCAACCGCCTACGAATTAGACGGAAACGCCCGGCTGGCCATCGCCCAGGCGCAGGCCGTCAACATAACCACCGCGATCGCGGCCAACGGCAGGGTGAAGCTGCCCCAGTGTTCATAGGCGCGGCCCGCCAGAGTCGGCGCGAACGAGGCGAGCGCGTTGGCCGAGAAGAGCCAGCCGTAGATGCTGGCCACGCGCTCGGCGCCCCATTCGCGCGCCGTCGCGGAAGCATAGATCACCAACACCCCTCCGTAGTTGAATCCGGCCAACGCGGCGAACGTTTCCAGGCCCGCCGGCGCGCGTAGGAGCCACGACGCGCCGAAGAGCAGCGCCGCCTGCGCGAGCAAGTTCGCGGCAATCGCCGTGCGCGAGCGTATCCGGTCGAAGAGCGCGCCCCACACGATCCGCCCCAGCGCGTTGCCGATAGCGAACAGCCCGACGGCGTTCACCCCGGCCTGCGCCGCCGTGGAAGCGCGCAGTTCCTTCAGATTCGCATTGACCGCGAAGCCCG
This sequence comes from Candidatus Sumerlaeota bacterium, assembly GCA_026398515.1. Taxonomy (GTDB): domain Bacteria; phylum Sumerlaeota; class Sumerlaeia; order JAPLSS01; family JAPLSS01; genus JAPLSS01. The sequence goes on from JAPLSS010000484.1 coordinate 6,342, forward strand.
CCATCAGCCCGGCGAACATGGCGAAGTAGAGGATGCGAAACAGGGGCTGCGTCACAATCTCCGAGGCGCGAACCACGACCCGCGCCGCGGCTTCGGACCCGGCCGGGCGGCGCATGAAGAACCCCGCCAACGGAATGAGAAGGAAGGCCGCCAGGCCGATCACGCGAAACGCCGCGAACGGCGTCAGCCCGGCGCCCTCCATCAAATGGTGGGCGACCTGCGACACGAGCGCCGCTCCCCCGCCGAACCCCGCGACGGCGATGCCCGTCACCAGTCCCTTGTGCTCGGGAAACCACAGCACGCACGTGGCGATGGGAACCACGTACGCCAGCCCCACGCCGATCCCGCCGAGCGCGCCAATGCCCAGGATGGTGAACCCGAAATGGGCCGCGCCCAATCCGGCAAACATCCATCCCAGGCCGAAGATCGCGCCGCCGCCCATCGCGCAACCGCGCGGACCGAAGCGGCGCATCGTGGCCCCGGCCAGGATCGTGGTTGCGGGAAAGGCAATATAGAAGAGCGTGAACGGCAGCTGCGCGGCGGCCTGCCCGATGCCGGCCAGTTGCTTCAGGGGCGCCACGAACACCGCCCACGAATACGTCGCGCCCAAGCACATCTGCATCGCGAAGGCGGCGACCAGAATCACGTATCGTCCCATCGAAGCTCGCGTTCGGTTGGATTGAGGGAGTCGAGAATCCTTTGGCGTTCCTTCTCCTGACCTATTACGCTCCATGCTGTCAAACGGTTTTCCCAGATTGAGGCAAAGGAATCGAACTATGGACATGTCGCGGCTTTCCACGTGCAGCTTTCCTCTGAGGAATCGCCCCGTTGAAGAGGCGTTTCGAGTCATCGCCGACGCGGGGTTCAACAAGGTCGATCTCGTCGGAGCGATGCCCCACCTGTCGCTCGACCCGGCCGAATGCGATCCGGCGGAACTCAAGGCCAAGGCCGAATCGTTCGGCCTGCGGATCGCCAATCTCGGCACGTACGTCGGCAAGTCGTTCGCAAGCGAGGACAAAGAGGAATCAGAACGCGAACTGGCCCAGACGCGCCGCGCCATCGATCTCGCGCACTTTCTCGGCGCGCGGTCGATTCGCGTCATGCCCGGCGACAACAATCCCGCGCACATCGACCGCATGGCGCCGTGGTTCCAGCGCGCCGCCGAATATACGGCCGAAAAGCGCGTCTACCTGGGATTCGAAAACCACGGCCAGCCGATTTCGGGAAATCCCGCGAACTGCCGCCGTCTGGCCGAAAAGGTCGGCTCGCCCCACTTCGGCGTCCTGTATGATCCGGGCAACCTGTTCGGCGCCGGGGTCGACTATCGCGCAGCGCTGGAGACGATGGACGGCCTGATCGCCCACGCGCACTTCAAGGACTTCAGGCAGACCGCCGCCGGCCCCGAGAAAACCATGCTCGGCGAGGGCGAGATCGACTTCCCATGGATCATCCGGCGCCTGGACAAGATGGGCTACGGCGGCGACTTCGCCGTCGAATACGAACTCAAGACCGAATCGCCCGACACCGGGATGAAGAAGTGGTTCGCCGCCGCGCAGAAGTGGCGGGATCTATGACCGTCACGTTTTGCGCCGCGAACGCCTGAAGGCGGCGCTACAACCTCTGCGCGTCATCGATACTCTCTCCACCCCTCGACCGAAGAGGACGAATCGCCCTGGTACTGGAAGAGGCTGCCGTTGGTCCCGGCGAACAGGCGGTTGCGGATGACATCGGCGGCGTCCGCGCGCTGGAACCCTTCGGCGATCGGCGTCGTGCTCAGATAGATGGAGCCGACGTTCTCCAGTCCGCTGGCCACCAACGTCCAAGCGTCCCCGTCGCCCTCCGACTGGATGATCAACGTCTCGTACGCCACCACGACCCGGTTGGGGTTGAGGGGATCGATCACCATGTCGATGATGGAGGCGCCGCCCGAGGTCAAGGCATTTGGCGGCGTGACGTTCGTCCAGTTCTGCCCGCCGTCGTGCGTGCGATAGATTCGCTTGCCCTTCCCGCCGGCCGCGGCGGTCTGCTTCCCGGCGGCAAACAGGTGATTGCCATCGGCGGGGTCGACGGCGAGCCGGTCGATCCGAAGGATGTCGACCAGGCCGGCGGCGGGCCACGTTTGCCCGTCGTCGGCGCTGCGATAGACGCCCGTGAAACGGTCGTCGCCCCCCCGACTGCCAAGATACATGGCCATGCCGCCGGGGACGGGGCCCGATCCCAGGGCTTTCACCGGGTTGTTGAATAGCGGCGTTTGCTCGAAATGCTGCGTCATGTCGTTGGAGACGTAGAGTCCGCCCAACGTCGGATCGTCCCGGCGCTCCACTCCAACGAAGAAGCGGTGGGCGGTCCACGGGCTGCCGAGGATGGCCTGGGGGCTGCCGCACTGCGTGAAGTCGAGCCAGTAGAAGTACTGGGTGGAGAACTGGTGTGTAAAGTGATCGCCCTTTTCCGCGCTGTAGCCGATGCTGGCGTCGGCCGTCCCATAAACGACGTTGTGGTCAACCTGGTCGAAGGCGACTTCTCGTCCCAGGTTGCCAAAGTCATAAATCAACTCGATGACGCGGGGCTCGCTCATTTGGATGCGATAGAGGCCGCGCTCCGTCATGGCGAACAGCCTGGCGGGGTTGTCCGGGTCTTCGCAGATATCGCCCACGGAATTGTCGCACATGCCGTTGTTGATCTCCTCCCAGGTCTGCCCGCCGTCGCGGCTGCGGAACACGCCGACGGCAGTGGAGCCGACGTAAATGGTCTTCGTCGGGCCGCTGCCCACGGCCCCTGAGGCAGTGATCTGGCGCACGATGGAGGGCAGGTACAGCCCGAGCCCCCACGTCTGGCCGCCATCGTCGCTGCGCCAAAAGGACGTCCACGAGTTGAGATAGACGACATTCGGCTCCTCAGGCGAGATGGTCAAGTTGCTCGTCCAGGTCGTGTAGACGCGCGACCAGGTGGCGCCGTGATCGGCCGAACGCCACACTCCCTGAGTGGTTTCATCGGTCCACCAGCAGGCCGTCAGGATCACCGCCGGATCGCTGGGCAGCCGCTTCACCTGCATCACCAAGGCGTCGTCGAGGACGTGGGTCCACGTCGCGCCCCTGTCCATAGATCGATACATCCCCGATGACGGCGCGCCGGCGGCGTTGTTGTACCGGGTCCCCGCCACGAGGATCTGGGGATCGGAGGGATCGACGTCGACGTCTACCGCGTTGACGTTGGCGAGGGCCAGGCCGGTGGGATTCCACGTCGCCCCGCCGTCGACCGACTTGAAGACCACGGTGGTCGGGGCGGTCAAGTCCGAGTTCTGCCGGCTGGCGTAGAGGATCTGAGGATTGGTCGGGTCCACGGCCGCGATCCAGCCCGGGGCGCTCGTCATCTCCGAAAAGGTGGCGCCGCTGTCGTAGCTGATCAGTCGGCCGGCGTAGAGGGTCGTCGAGGTGGGGCCGTCGCCGAACTCCAGGTAATACAGCCCCCCAGGCGCTCCGGATCCCGAGCCGGTGGGGATCGTCTGGCGGAACGTCCATAAATCCCCCGCGTTGTGCGACTCCCAGAGTTTGGTTGGCGATGCGCCGGAGACCGTGAACAGGTGGTTATGATCCAGGGGGTCGATCGCCACGCCGGCGTGCATGGACCCGCCATTCAATGGGATGTCGATCCATTCGTCGGTGTTCAACTGCGCCCACGCCGATGCAACGCACAATCCCATCGCCAACGAAGCGCCGCAAACTCGCTTCATCACTCACTCTCCTCGACGGAAGAAATCTGGATGCTTCATGAAACGGCTATTGCGCTCCGCGCGACACTGTCCGTCATCGCGCGACCCCAAACGCCCGACCGCAGTTAGCCATTTCGCCTGACAAAAAGAGAACCGATTGATCCTGCCACTTCTAAGTCAATATAAACAATATGACGCGCCTTTGTCAATGCTTTTTGGCGTGGATGCCAACAGCCAGGCGCGTTCGGCCCGAGGGCTCCCCGATATTGAAAGTCAGTCCGGCGCCATGCCGCCGCGGCGTTCGCCGGCTTCGAAGTTCTTAAACTCATACAGCCGGTCGTTTTCAACTGGGCGCTTCTTGAACGGGCGATCCGGAGGCGGCGAGACGAAGCGAAACTCCAGGGCCTTACGCAGGAAAACGCAGTCGTAGAAGACCCCCTTGCCGTCCCACGACTCGATGAAGTCCATCAACTCCACGGCCTTCCTGGCCGCCTCTTCGCGCCGGCCCGTCTCGGCGAGATGATCCATCTCCAGTTTGCCCTTGGCCCACTCCAGCGACCCGCGAAGCAGGTAGATCAACTGCTTTTCGGCGTCGCTGCGGTTGGCGGCCATCGCCGCGCCGAGGCAGCGCTCGGCTTCGGCCATGTCCCGCAAGCCGGCTTCGAACTCCTCCCGCGGATACAGGAGGCGCATGGTCTCGCGCGTGTAGCCGCCGCCGGGGAAATCGTAGCGCTCCATGGCGAGGCGCAGCGAATCGTAGAAGGCTTTCATCTCCGTCGGCGAGCCGGGGAAGCGATCGTCGTAATACCGGTCCAGGACCTCTTCGGGCGATCGCGACGTGTTCCACAGCATTCGCGCGTAGAGATAGTGTTTCGCCTCTTGCGCGACCCACGCTTGCGGAATCGCATAGTTGAAGCTGACGCCCGATCCGCCCAGGCGTTTGAGATCGCGCAACTCCTCCGCCATCTGCTGCGGATAGATGATGCCGGGCAGCGAAATGTCGCGGAACGAATGATAGCGGCTCGACCACGTCACATCGCGGCCGGCGGCGCGCAGTTTCCTCAACGCCGTGGTGGCTTTTTCGTATTGCGGGCGATTCACGTCGCTGCGCGGATCGCACCACGCGTACTTCAGCGTCCGGCGCAGGACCGACGTGTGATAGATGACACGGGGATAGGAAGTCTCAAAGAACTGCTCGCCCGACGCGCCGAAGTATTCGATTCCCGCGCCCATCGACACGTTCATCCGCGGGTTCGCCTCGTGGACCGTCTTCACAATCGACTCGTTCATGCGGAAGAGCAAATCGACCGGGTTCTTGTCGCGGTCCGCGTCGGCCCACTTGGGCGAATCGTTCGGCATGGCGGACAGCGAGAACACCTTCGGGAAGGCCTGCGCGAACTCGCGCACATTGCCCAGAAACGTCCGCAACGCCTCGGGATCGCTGATGCGGAACTGGTCGAAATAGCGATCCGAATAGCGGCCGTCGATCGGCCCGAACCACTCGGGATGCGCGGGGTAATACACGTCCCGCGGCAGAAAGCGCTCGTAGCCATGGCCCTGGGATAGGAGCATCAACCCGCGTTTTTCGCATTCCGGCGCCAGAATGCGATACCACAATTCGGTCAACTCATTCTGCCGCACGCCCATCTGGTTGATCTTGTTCTTCGCGCACCAATCGAGCAGCGCCACGACGTCGTCCGGCTCGCAGATGAAGGAATGCTCCGGGTATTCGTTGCGATACTGGAAATCCGGCTGTTCGGCGATGTGTTGCGAAGCGTCGAGGGCGAGGCGCGGCGTGCGCGGCACGTATTCATGCATGCGCTTGCAAAACCGAAAGCCGGGCGCGAACCAGCGGCATCCCAGCCGTTCCAGAAAATCATACACGGCGAACACCGTCCCGCGCGGACCGCAGCCGGCCAGAACGATCGTCTGGCCTTCGACGTGAATGACGAACGCGTCGTCTTGCGGAAAGCGGCGTTCGGGGATATGGCCCGCCCGCGCGGCCATCTCGGTCGCGCCCACCGAGACGCACGGCCCCCCGCGCCAGTCGCCCTCGCCGACCGTCTCCAGCCGCGCGCCCGTCATTTCGAACAGATAGCGCTGGAGCTCGCGCGCGGCGAAGGCCTCGGCGGGGTCCGGCTGGCGCGGAGTCACAATGGCAAAGCGCGTCTTGCCGTCGTCGATCAAGACGAGTCTTCCCGCGTCAGTCATCCGAGGCGATTCCATGCCGCACTCCTCCACAGATAAGTTGGTAGTGACGCCTCAACGTGGCGCAGGCTTTCTAGCCTGTGAGCGGCGCCCACTTCGGATTCGCTGCATCACAGGCTGGAAAGCCTGCGCCACTCACGACTCGCCGCGCGGCAGGATCGCCTCCTGGAACCCGCGATAGCCGCCCGCCAGCGGCTTGGCGTTGCGGTATCCCATGCGCGCCAGACTCTCCGCCGCCAGCGCCGCGCGCAAGCCGTCGGAGCAAATCAACACGATCAACTCGGTCGGATTGCGGACGTGCCGGTCGATGTTCATCTCCAGCAACCCGCGCGGGATCGACGCGGCGCCGTGGATCTTGCCGGTCTTCTCCTGCTCGTGCGGCTCGCGGATGTCGATCAGGACCATCGTCGCGCCCGCCTTGCGCAACACGGCGAACTGCTTCAGGGTCAATTCCTCGACGCCGCCCGCGCGCGCCTCAGCGACGAGTTCTTCGAACGACTTGGCCACGGCCCGTCCTCCCCCAGGAGTGTCCAAACCTACCCCGCCTTCACGAACCAGATCTTCGTCGTTGGGTCGGACTTGAAGAACTTCAACAGCATGTCCGCGACGACCTTTCGGCCGGCGTCGTTGGGATGCGTGCCGTCGCTGAGGTATTCGTCCACCTTCCAGGTCAGCCCGTCGCTCTTGCGCGGCGTCAACCCATCGGCCCACAGATCCGGCCCCCACAACACGACCGGCGCCTTGACCTCGCCCTTCGCCGGATCGCAGTTCATCCCGGGATCGCCCTTCATCTGGTCCTGGATCACCCCGCGGACCGCGAACCCGCTCTCATAGGAGTAGGGCTCGGGGTTGAGTTCCGACGACGCGTAGCCCGCGTAAATGCGGTT
>JAPLSS010000402.1 GCA_026398515.1 Candidatus Sumerlaeota bacterium
GCCCTATCACGCGGCGAATTGCAGTGCATCGGGGCCACCACGCTCGAGGAATACCGCAAATACATTGAGAAGGACGGCGCCCTGGAGCGGCGCTTCCAGTCGATCATTGTCAACCCGCCGACCAAGGAGGAGACGATCGAAATCCTCAAGGGCCTGCGCGACCGCTACGAAAAACACCACGGCGTGATCATCTCCGACGATGCGCTCGATACCGCCGTCAGTCTCTCCGACCGCTACGTCAGCGACCGCTGGCTGCCCGACAAGGCCATCGACGTGATGGACGAGGCGGCCTCGCGGGCGCGCCTGCAGTTGACCGACAAGCCGCGCGAGATCAAGGACCTGGACCGCGAAATCGAGCGGCTGGAAGGGCGCTTGAAGCAACTGTCGAACATGCAGGAATTCGAGAAGTGCGCCGAGGTCAAGCAGCGGCGCGATACCATGATCGAAGACCGCGACCGCAAACTCGAGGAATGGCGCGCCGGCCGGCAGACGCAGGAATTCTCGCGCGTGGTCGACGCCGAGGACATCGCCTACATCGTCTCGAAGTGGACTGGCGTGCCGGTGACGAAACTGGCCGAAGGCGAATCGTCCAAGCTCATCCGCATGGAAGAAGAGGTCTCCAATCGCATCGTCAGCCAGCGCGAGGCCATCGCCACGATCGCCAAGGCCATCCGCCGCGCCCGCAGCGGCTTGAAAGACCCGAAGCGCCCCACCGGCTCGTTCCTCTTCCTCGGGCCGACGGGCGTGGGCAAGACGGAACTGGCCAAGGCGCTGGCCGAGTTTCTGTTCGGCGACGAAAGCGCGCTGATCCGCATCGATATGTCGGAATACATGGAGAAGTTCAGCGTCTCGCGCCTGCTGGGCGCGCCCCCCGGCTACGTCGGCTACGAGGAAGGCGGCCAACTGACCGAGAAGGTGCGGCAGAAGCCGTATTCGGTCGTCCTGCTGGACGAAATCGAGAAGGCGCACCCCGACGTGTTCAGCATCCTGCTGCAAGTCTTCGACGATGGGCGGCTGACGGACTCGTGGGGCCACGTTGTCGACTTCCGCAACACGGTGGTGATCCTGACCTCGAACGTGGGCACGAGGAACTTGCGCCGCGGCGGGTCGATGGGCTTCCACGCCGGCGACGAGATGATGAACCACGAGACCCTCAAGGCGCGCGTGATGACGGAACTGAGGCGCGTGTTCAACCCGGAGTTCCTCAACCGCATCGACGAGATCGTGGTGTTCAAGTCGCTGGCGCCCGAGGACATCCGCCAGATCATCGACATCCTGATGCGCGACCTGAACAAGCGGATCGAGGAGCAGAAGATCGAGATCGTCTTGTCGGAAGCGGCGAAGGACTTCCTGCTGAAGAAGGGCTACGACAGCGAATACGGCGCGCGGCCGTTGCGCCGCGCCATCCAGCGCTGCCTGGAAGACCCGCTCTCGTCGCTCCTGATCGGCGGCACGATCACGCCGGGGGCCAAACTCGAGGCGATCGTCACCGAGGGCGGCGAGGAACTGAGTTTCCGCGAGATTGTCCCCGTCGAACACGAAACCGCCGCGCCCGCCGGGGCCTCGGCGGAATAGGAGACGCGGAGACACGGAGAAGACCCCGACTCTGTGTCTCCGCGTCTCCCCCTCTCCGTGTCTCCATTTCTTCGTCTCTCCGCATCTCCGTTGCTGCCCAGTGCCGCCGAGAGCGCTTCGTCAGGAGATCGACCGGTGAAGATTGGATCGGTGGCGGATGTCAAAACCCACTTCAGCGCCTATATCAAGGCCAGCGAGGAAGGCCCCGTGGTGGTCACTCGAAATGGGAAACCCGTCGCGGCGTTGCTGGCCGTCGGCGACGAAGAGGAGTTGGAGCGCCTGTTGATGGCCTATTCCCCGCGCTGGCGGGCAATCCTGGACGCGGCGCGCAACCGCGTTCGTTCGGGCGCCGGAATTCCTCACGAGGCGTTCTGGCGGTCGGCGGAGACCGGCAAAGACGCCGGGAGGCGGAGCCAAACCAAGAAAAAGGCCGATTGACCACGATTCGCATCCACCCATGCGAGCGAAAGGACAGGCCGAGTCTTGAGGGGCGCTCCCATGATTCTCCCGCCAAAGATTCTGCCTTTCCGCCGCATCGCTGAGCCTTGACAGTCTTCTTTTCCCCTGCGAAAGTGGCGCCCTAAACATCATGACCGTGCAGCCCCGTGCGCTCCAGCCGGCTCTTCCCGGCGCGAGGGAGGCTTTCTATGGCCGCGTCCGACAAACTGACTCGCAAGATCGACGGCATTTTGCGCTACGTGTTGGAGTACATCGAAGCGCGGTTCGAACACGCCTGCCGCATCAACCCCGCCATGCGCCACGTGCGCGACGACCTGGTCTGGCAGGAAATGGCCAGCATGCGGCAGATCCTTGCCAGCGCCAAGGGATTCGGCCCCGACAAGTTCTTCGTCGTCGACATCCTCACCTCGTTCGACGAGAAGAAGAAGTACGCGCTGTTCAACCCCACCGATCAGCACAACATCTTCAACGAGATCGTGTCGGAAGCCGAAGCGGAAAAGGAGAAGCAAGCCAAGATCGAAGCCGCGACCATCCGCAATATCGGCGATTTCTACAAGGCCATCGACCCCTCGCTGGGGAAAGCCATTCTGCTCGTCCAGACGTGGCTGTGGTGGGACCTGCCCGACGCGCTCGACCTGTTCGTCCTGGACCTGCAGGCGGAGCGGATCGCCGCCCTGCGCCAGCGCGAAATGACGCCCGACCTCCTCGCCTTCTACCGCAACGAAATGAACGACCCGAAGGCCGACCTGTCCACGCAGGACGTGGTCAACTTCGAGGTCAAGCGGTCGCACGAAGTGGCCGCCAACTTCGAAAAACGCCGCGCCACCGATCCGGGATTTCAGATCATCATCAAACGGGAGGCCGGGCCGGCCGACGCGCTCGACGCTCAGATCCTCAGCCTGGCGCAGCGGTTGCGGGTCATCGAGCAGGTCAAGCGCGCCGGCCAACTGGAGCCGCCGTTGCGCGAGCACTATGCCAAGGTGTTCCAGGCCGCGCCCGAAGCCGTCACGCCCGAGCGCGTCGGGGCCTACGAGCGGGAAATCTGCGCCGGCCTGCGCGCCAAACTGCGAACTCAACTGGAGACCGATTCCGCCTTGGGCGAGCCTTACAACTTCAAGCAGAAGCAACTGGATCTCGTCCGCCACAAAATAGCCGCCGTCGAAGCCGCGGCCAAGGGCTGAGTCCGATCGGCGATTGCCGATTGGCCATTGCCCGACGGTTCGCACGCCTCCAGCGATCGCAAAGCCTTGCCTCTCCGCGTCTTCGCGCGTCCGCGGCAAAGCCGTTCGTTCTCCGTGTCCTGTTCGCGCCGCCCTTTTCCATCGACACCCACTCTCCCCCGGTTCACATTTGGCGCGGCGTGGACAGCCTTGTCCGCGCATCGTTTCGGAATCGCGAGCCCTGCGCGGACAAGGCTGTTCACGCGACGCTCGCCGTTCAACCGGCAATCGCAAATCCACTATCGGCATTCGCAACCATGGAAATCGGCATCATTGGCTTTCAGAAATCGGGAAAGACGACCGTCTTCAACGCCCTGACCGGGCAGGAGGCGGCGGTCTCGGCGTTCGCCATGGGGAAGGCCGAGCCAAACTTGGCCGTCGTGCTCGTGCCGGACGAGCGGCTGGAGAAACTGGCCGCGCTCTTTGAGCCGAAGAAGACCACCCACGCCACGGTGCGCTACGTAGATCTGGCCGGCATCGTCCGCGGGCACGACGAGTCGAGCGAGGCCCTGGGCGAGGCGCAATTGAACGCCATCAGCCAATCCGACGCGCTGATGGCCGTCCTGCGCGGATTCGAAAACGCCGCTGGCGAGGCGCCTGGCCTCCGGGCCGAGGCCGAGGCGATTCTCCTGGAAATGGCGCTGAGCGACCTGAAGAAGGCCGAGACGCGCTTGGAGCGCCTGGCCAAAGCGCGCGGCAAGGCCGGCGGCGACGAGGCCAAGCGCAACGCCACGGAAGAAGGCGCGCTCCTCCGGCTAAAGGAAATGCTGGAGCATGGCCGCCCGATTCGCGAAGCCGAACTGTCCGAGGACGAAGACCGGGTCTTGCGCGGCTTTCGGTTCCTGACCCAGAAGCCGCTCCTGCTCGTGGTCAACGCCCCGGAAAGCGCCCTTGGCGGCGGCGCCGATCCCACGGAGCCGATCCGCGCCTTGGGCGAGGCGCCGAGCGTGCGCCTGACGTGGATCGCCGGCCAGTCGGAAATGGAAATCGTCCGCCTGGCGCCGGAGGAGCGCCAGGATTTCCTCGCCGAATACAGGATCGCCGAGCCGGCCTCGGCGAAGATCATCCGCCTGTCTTACGAACTGCTGGGGTTCATCTCCTTCTTCACCGTCGGCCCCGAGGACTGCCACGCCTGGACCGTGCGCCGCGGCACGCCGGCGCAGGAGGCCGCCGGCGCGATTCACTCCGACATGCAGCGCGGCTTCATCCGCGGCGAGGTCTGCCGCTGGGACGAACTGGCCGCCGCCGGCTCTTTTGCCGAACTCAAGAAGCACGGCACGCTGCGCCTCGAAGGCAAGACCTACGAGGTGCAGGACGGCGATGTGATGCATGTGTTGTTTAGCGTGTAGCGCAGGCGTCCTCGCCTGTGTCGTGCGGTTCCTGGGGCTGCGGACGGCCACGTCCGCATTGGTTTTCTTCCTTCCGATGGGTTGAATGGCGGACGGGGCCGTCCGCGCCCCTAGGAACCGCCGCCTTCTTCGCGGGATAAACTCTGCCATCCAAGTGGTTTCAAGCCTTGATGAAAGGGCGAGGGTTCCGTATCCTGTAGAAGCGCATGGATGAAAAACACAAACGGGATCGGCCCACGAAAAAGGAATATGACTTCTTCAAGGCCGAACGTGGCAAGTTCTACCGGCCTGACGCCAAACTCAACTTTCCGGTCTACCTGGACGACGAGGTCCGGGAGTTCGTCACGCGGATCGCGGAGAACACGCACGCCGACGTGTCGCAGGTCGTAAACGACCTCCTCCGGTCGGACATGAATGTAAATGACAACGATGCGGCGGGATCATCGGACATGACCTTGGTCTGCGGGGCGGATGGATGCCGCCGCGGATGGGTGGGTGTGTCGCGAAACCTTGAGACCAAGGAGACGCGATGGGCCGTGTTTCCGACATTCCTTGATCTGGTTAGGCAGAAGCCATGCCCTTCCGTGGTGGCCGTCGACATTCCGATTGGCCTTTTGGAAAAGGGGGCGCGGCGCTGCGACATGGAGGCGCGCCGGCTTCTGGGGCCGGGCCGGGCATCCAGCGTGTTCCCCGCCCCGATCCGCTGTGTTCTGGCCGCGTCGAGTTATCAAGAGGCATCGAGTCTGCGCCGGGAAGTGGAAGGCAAGGGCCTGTCCGTCCAGACCTGGGCCATCGTTCCGAAGATCCGCGAGGTGGACGAAGCGCTACGCCGCGAGGCCACGATTCGGACGTGCGTTCGGGAAGTTCATCCGGAAGTCTGCTTCTGGCGGATGGCCGGCCAACATGCGATTAAAGAGAGCAAAAGGAGCCGCGCGGGCCAAGCCAGACGGCGCGACTTGCTTGTCGAACGGTTTGGCGATGTTGTTGATCGCGCGTTGGCGGACAGAGGGCAATTGGGTTGCGTCGAAAATGACGTCCTTGACGCGTTCGCCGCCCTCTGGACGGCTCAACGCATCGCCGAAGGCGTCTCCGAAGTCCTGCCGTCCGCGCCGCCGAAGGACCAGTATGGTCTGCCCATGCAGATGGTGATCTGACAATATCCTGAGCCTACCCGCCTTATCTTTCCCCTTGAGTGATGCAACACCGTACGGCGTACAAGCGTCACTTCAAACGCCATGGCCTCTCCCCCGTCGCTTTCGAGGCGGAGTTGAAGGCGTTCAACCGCGAGAGGCTGAGGCAGGGGGAAGTCGCCGAAACCATTCGGCGTGAAAGATTCGTAAGGCGAATAAATTCAACGGCCTAGCGTTGCGACGAAGGGGATGAATCGTTCGCGCCCCGTTTTCCACCTAAAATTGGGTGCGACGCTCGTCAAGTTGAATAAAATCAATGCCCCGCCGGAAATTTGCGGCGGGGCCTGTTTTTTTCGCTAAAGTCCATCGTTGCCGCCGACGATAAGCAGTCCAGAACAGCGGGCGAACGTCCATTCGCTCCGCTGGTTCCGCGGTGTTTCGCCACAAGACGTCGGGCAAGGAGCGTTCGGATGATCATCGGATTTCTCGCATTCATGGTCGGAGCAATGATCGGCGCTTCGTTCGCTACCGTCGGATTCGCCATGCTGACGGCGAACAGCCGCGGCTGATCCGCGCGTGGCGTCTTTGGGCGCCACGGTTTCTAGGAATCGAATACTCCCACGAAAGCGTTGCCATAGGACACAGGCGGCCTTCCTGGCCGCCTGTTGTGTTTTGCGGGCCGGCGAATCCAATCCCGCGCGTGGCGCGGACAGCGACTCATGGCGCTCCGGGTCGCCCGGAAACCCGCGAAAATGGGGGTATGGAGTCCCGCCTTCAGGCGGAATGATTCAGAGAGGCGCTGTGGCCGCAGAGGGCCATTCCGCCTGAAGGCGGGACTCCATACCCCCGTTTTCGGAGCAGTCCCGTCCGTGCAGGTGCCAGGGATGGGTGCCCCACGCGGACAAGACTGTCCGCGCCCCATGGGCGCCGTCTTCTCGCTACGTCGCTGAAAAAAACCGTCTAATACCACTGCCAATACGGCTTGGCGGCGTTGCGCCGGTCCACTTGCAGGGTGACGACCTTGCGGCCCAGGCCATCGACGAGGATCTCCACGCCGAAGGAGCCCTTGTCGGCGCTGGCGGGCGTGAGGTCGTCGTGGTTGGGCGCGATCAGGTAAACGAGAAACCTGCCGTTGGCGCCGGAGACCGTCGAGGCTTGCGAACCGCTCCCTCCCCCGCCTTGGCCCAGGAGCGTGACGGTCACCGCCTTGTTGGGCGAGGTTTTCCCGTTCAGGCGAACCCAATCGCCTTGATAGGGGCGCGGGGGGCTGAAGGAAATCTCGCGGACATACGGATCGGGGTTGAAGCGCCAGCCGGTGATGAGCCGCAGTTCGTCCTGGAAGCCCACGCCGCCTTCGGGCGCGTCGCCGCCGGGGATTTCCATCCGCACGACTTCCTCGGCGGCGGGGCTGTACCAACCGGTTTCGGCGGCGCTCTGAAAGCGCACGGCGTCGGGCGCGCCGGGGAGCGGATCGGGGCCGACGTACGCGAAATCCCCCACGAACTCCTGCTCCAGGGTCAAGGGCAGGGAAATGTCCGGCGGCTTGCCGCCGACAAGAAACCAGGGGAAGTCCGGGTTCCACGTCAACTGGACGACGCCGGTGTTGTAGACGACGCTGCGGCTTGTCCACGTTTCGCCCGCCGGATCGAGAGGGAAATCCTCCTCCTCGCCGGGCGGATCGCTGACCGCGACCATGTTCATATCGATGGAAGCGATCTTGACGTAGAGGTCGCCCAGCCATTCCACGCCAGCCTCGATGTCGCCGCTGACGCGGGCGTCGATGAGGCAGAGCGCGAGGTCCGAGACCTGGCGCCACATCGCCCCGCTGTCGGCCGTGCCCTTCGGCGCCCAGCGGATGTTGAAGTTCCCAAACGCGGTTTGCGCCGTCCCGCTGCCGACGACGTAACCGTTGGAGCGGGTGCGCCGATAGATCCGTTCGATCCCGCCGTTCGTGGTCGGGCGGTCGGAGATCTCGGTCAAGGTCAACGTGTAGATCTCGGTCATGCGGAAGGTCAGGCGGATGTCGGAGCGTTTCGAGACCAGCGTATATGACTTCTCGACGTCCCAGGCGTCGCCGATCTGCCAGGTGGGGACGTCCACGGCGGCCCCGAGCGAGGCGCCGGCGGCCGCGACCGCGGCAAAGACGATGGAGACGAAGCGAGTCATGAGGCGGGGCCTCATTCCGTCGACTGGGATGCCGCCGGCGCGACGTTGTCCCGGGCGGCGCTTTCCGGGATGTCCGGAAGACTACACATACGAAGTTTGTTTTGTCCATCGTAGAGAAAGAAATATCGCGAGCCGGACTCCAGCGGCTCCTTGAACTCGTAGCGCAGGGAGGACAACCCTTCGCGCCCGCCAGGCAAGGGCGCGAATCGATCCGCCACAATATCATAGCCCGGCGTTGGCAGCCGGACCTCGCGGCCGCTGTCCAGATGCTGCGACGCGATCATGGCGCGGACGAAGGCAGCCAGGAGAAGAAACGCGGCATGCCGCCGTGCGACGGCAGGCCGCGTCAAAAGGGGGGCCGCGGCGGCGGTCGTCACGGAGTCGGCTCCGGGGCCGGAGCCTGTTCCCGCGCCAGGATGCGCGCCACGAACTCGCACACCAGTTTCAGGAACTCCTTCGGCGCCTGGACGGCGTAGAAGTGGTCTTCGCCTTCGACGAGCCGCAGTTCGAAGTCGGGAAGATTCGCGGCCAAGTGGCGTCCTACGGCCACCATGGCCGATTCGCTGCCATAGATGCCGAGGACGGGAACCTTGACGGACAGCAGCGCCTCCGCGGGAAAGTCCTCGACCCGGCGCGCTTCCTCGAAGATGTCCGTTTCGTTGAGAAGGCGCATCATACGCCTGGCCTGGCGCGGCTTGCCCGCCCGCAGGCCGATCGGCAGAATCGCCTTGGCCAGCTTCGGGATCATCAGGTATGGGTTGCGGTAGTCCTGGTCCTTGCTGATGTCGATCGAGTCGAACTCCTTCTTGTAGCGCTCCCACCCCGACCAGTTCTCGAAGTCGTGCATGTGGCGCATGCAGGGAAAGCCGGTGTCGTAAATGACGACGCCGCGCGCGCGCTCCGGGTGCATCCAGGCGAACGCCATGGTCAGGATGCCGCCGTAGCTATGGCCGACGAGGAACGTGCGTTCGACGCCGAGGTGGTCGAGCAGGCCCGTCAGGTCGGCGACCATGGTGGGCGTGTCGTAGCCGGTGCGCGGCGCGCTGCTGCGGCCGTGTCCGCGCAAGTCGTAGGACGTGACGCGGTAGGTTTTGGACAGTTGAGGAACGAACGAAACGTACCACGTCGACAGATCGCCGGTCAACCCGTGGACCAGCGTGATGTCGGGTCCGTCGCCGGACTGCATGTAATGGATGTCAATGCCGTTGACGTTGGCTTTGGGCATGTTGCGTGAAAGCCTTTCCGCGTGGCTTGGAAAAACAGGTTCGTACGGACGCCTTGAGTGGCGCAGGCTTTCCAGCCTGTGATCTCAGGCGCCCCGCGCTGTTCGGCCTTTCCCAGGCTGGAAAGCCTGCGCCGCTCGAGGCGAACTATCCCATATACCCCAGCGCCTTCAACCGCCGGGCGATCTGCTCCCGCGATTGAGCGTCCATCTCCTCGCCGCTTCCGTTCTCGGCGTCGGGGGCCGCCCCGGCCCGCTCGTGGACAACGGGATGGGCTTGCCGCCAGTCCCGCTCGAAGGCCTCCTCCACCACGTGTCCTTCCACGGCGGCGGGGATCGGCAGACCCATCGCGTGCAGGATCGTCGGCGCCACGTCGAGAATGGAGCGGACGCCCAGTTGAGCTCCCCCGCGAACGCCCGGCCCCCCGATGGCGAAAACCCCCAACGGCCGATGGCACCCCATGACCTGCGCGCGCACGGTCACGGCCCGCGAGTTGCGCGCCACGGAGACGTGGCCGCTGTCCACCAATTCCACCGTCAAATCCGGCGCGCGCTCGAAGAACGGGCCGGCGAAGATCTCCTCGCGCGTCCAGACGCGGCGCACCACGCGCTCTCCCGTGTCAGGGCGGCGCGCGTCGAGCAGGCCTTCGACCAATCTCACGCGCAGCGACCGATACTCGTCCGAGTCAAACCCCTCGCGCCAGCGCTCGCCATCCTTCAGGAGCCAGATGCCGTTGGCGCTGGGCATCAGGGCGACGGCCTGGGTGCGCGCACGGTCCAACCCTCGGATGATTTCGTGCGTCGCATAGTGGACGCGCTCCGCTTCTCCGTTGTGGGGGCCATCGGACGCCCAGACCAGAAAGCCGTTTTCGGCCAGCCAGGTGTTGAGGCTGAGAAGCGTGTCGGTGGGGCCGAAGCCATGATCGGAAGCCATGACAACGGTCGTCTCGGGACCGGCCAGCCCGACCAGCGCCTCGAGGAACGAATCCAACTCGCGGAAGTACTGGAGGCAAAGACCGCGCAGATGGACAAACGGCGCTTCGGACGGTTCCGGCGCAGAGCGCGGATCGATGGAGGTCCAGCACAGGTGCAAGAGTTTGTCCGCGCCATCGAAGACAATGGCCGTCAGGTCTGTCGGGTCCGCGGTCATCAAATACCGCAGGGCGCGGAACCATTCGCGCTCGCGCTCGATATGGAGGCGAATCCAGGGTTCGTATTCCTCGCGCCGGCAGCCCTCGATGGCTTTGGATTCCTGGTCGGGCCAGTAGCCGAGCGCCTCGACCTGAACGTCGGCCTCTTTCTTCAGCCGGTCGAAGAGTTCGGCGGGGCGGACGGCGCGGCGGATCCAGCGGCCGGGGACCCAGCCGGGGATGACACAGCCGTCGACCGCCGGCGGCGGGTGCATGGCGGGGAAGTTCAACGCCGTGGCGCGCCGTCCGTGGCGGTTGGCGATCGACCAGAGCGTCTCGCCCGACAAATCCCGCGACGAGATCATGCGCTGAAACAGGCTGCCCGGCCCCTCGGGAGCGGCGAAATCGAAGATGCCGTGGCGTCCCGGACTGCGCCCGGTGACCAGCGACGTCCACGCCGGAGGAGTCAGTGGCGGGACGACCGATTGCAGGGGGGCGCGCGCCGCCGAGGCGAAGAACCGGCCCAGGAACGGCATCACCCCTTCTCGGATCAATGGCTCCAGGTAGTCGAAGCTCGCGCCGTCCAGGCCGAGCAGCAGGCACTGACGGTTCAAGACGGGTTATCCTTTCGTCTCCGCGGGCTGCAGATGCCCATGGATGAAGTCCACGACGTCCTGGACCCGCAGGTCTTCGATCTTCCGCTCCTCCAGTTGGGAGAAGTACTCGGCAAAGGGGAACGACTGCCCGTAGAGCTCCTCGATCGCGCTGGCCAGCGCCACCGCGTCGATCGACTCGAAGCTCAGGTCGCCGAGCATCGTGGTGTCCGGCGTGATCTCGCCGGAGAACTCCCAGTCCTCCGCCAAATCCCTGATGATCTTGACGAGGTCGTTGAAGACTTGCTCTTTGGTGGGTTGGTCCATTGGAATTCCCGATCCTGTCATGTGACACAAGGAGCGCAAGGACCGCAGGGACGAAAAGGACCAACGGGACAACAGAATGAACACGCCTTTTAGGTCCTTTAAGTCCTTTGGGTCCTCTAGGTCCTTTGGGGTCCTTTGGGTCCTTTAGGCCCAAAAAGGTCGCACTACGAACTCTTGCCTTCTCTATCTTCTTCCCACAAACAAAACGCGGCGGCGATGTCGCCGTCGCGCAGAGTGCGCGCCGGCAGAATCGGCTCGGCGCCCGGGGGCAATTGCGCGGCGAGCATGCCGTGAAGGCGCACCCGCACGACGCCGGTGGCCGGGTCGGCATCGAGGATCTCCGCGTCCCGAGGCCCGCCCGGCAGGCCGATGCCCAGCGCCTTGCCGGCGGCTTCCTTCGCGCACCAGAACCGGGCGATCCATTCGGCGCGCTGCCGCTTGCCCGGCGCCAGCGCGTTCAGCCGCGCGATCTCCCCGTCGCCCAACGCGGTCTGCTCGAAAGCGTGGTCGCGTTCGCGGATGCGTTCCGCGTCCACGCCCGGGCATCCTCCGTCCACGGCGACGGCCGCCGCCAAACCTTCGATGTGCGTCAGAGATATGCGCGGCGCGCGGCCTCCGATCGTCTCGACCCAGCCGCCGCCCGCCCGCGGCGCCCGTCCGCGTTCGGCGACGATCTCGATGTCGGCCGGCAGGACGCGCAACGC
>JAPLSS010000496.1 GCA_026398515.1 Candidatus Sumerlaeota bacterium
GGCGCCGGCGTTGGCGACGAAGAAGGCTGAGGCCGCGGGATACTTCCTGCCGTAGCTCTGGCCGATCTCGGCGGCGAAATTGCCGCAAACCATGTGGAAGTTCTGCATGTTGTAGCTGTAGGAGCCGCGAAACATCTTCAGAGCGCAAGACCAGAGGGCGTACGGAATCGCGAACGCCAACGCATAGGCCGCGGCCCGCCGCCATTCGCGCCGCCACGCAAGCCACAGAAGCGCCGCCGCTGGAAGGGCGATGCCGGAGGAGCGCGTCAGGTAGGCGGCGAAGGCCGCCAGCGCCGCGACCGCCGC
This sequence comes from Candidatus Sumerlaeota bacterium, assembly GCA_026398515.1. GTDB lineage: Bacteria > Sumerlaeota > Sumerlaeia > JAPLSS01 > JAPLSS01 > JAPLSS01. The sequence goes on from JAPLSS010000496.1 coordinate 307, forward strand.
GGTCATGTCGTCGCGCGTCTTCTTCTCCGCTTCGCACTCCGCACTCCCTGCCGCCGCGTCGTCGCGAGCCCTCTTCTCCGCTTCGGACTCAAACCAGACCAGCGCCCCCAGCGAGAGAAACATGAAGACCAGGAACAGCGGCTCCGTCAGCGGCAACGACGCAGTGAAAAGCATCGGCGGCGCGAGACCAACGGCAAATCCGCAGGCGGCGGCGATCAGGCGGCGGCTCAGGCGCCAGGCGATCGCGCCCGCCATCGCCGAGGCCAGCCCGAGCAGGGCCAGGTTCGCCGCGCCGTAGCCTTTGGGACCCAGGCCCGCGGCGACGAGCGGCGTCAGGAAGAGCGAATACATCGGCATTCGCTCGCCCCACGCGGGAGCGATGATCGGCCGGTCGTCGAAGTACTGCCACTTGATCGAGTGGACGAAGCCGCGTCCGCGCGCCAGGTTGCGTGCGATGTTCACGTGGTCGATGCCGTCGGGGGTGATCAACCCTTCCGGCCCCAGCTCCGGCCACCCGATCAGGATCGGCGCGGCGAAAAGGGCGACGGCAAGCAGTGGGTTCATCCCCCGGCGCGAGGAGGGGAAAGAAGACATGAGGGAGTACTAACGTTCCGGCGCGATGGGCGCAATACGATTCGCGGCGCGGGCCTCAGGCGGCGTAGGCTTTCCAGCCTGCGCGTTGTTGATCTGGCGGCATGCCTTACATGCGCAGGCTGAAAAGCTTACGCCACTCGAAGACCACGCCACTCAAAGCCATTTTGCGCTTACGCGTAGGTGTCGACGATCGTGCCGAGCGGATACTGCCGGTGTTCGACGAGAATGGCGCCCGCGCGGGGCGAGGGAAGGTAGAGCGCGTCGACGGATTTCGTGAAGGAAACGTCGAGCCGAGGCGACGAGTCTCTTTCGGCGACCGACAAAGAGCCGTTGGCGGCGCCGGGCAACGAGTCAGGCAGAGCGGGGAGGATCGTGGACGGCGGAGACGCGGATGATCGGGCGTCTCCCGCCCCCCGCCATGCGCCCCAACTAAGCTGAACCTTGACGCCGTTTTTGTCCTCCGAGGCTTCGGCGTCCTTCCATTTCCCCGAAAGCTCGGCGCGCGTCGCCGCGACGACCGAACGGTCGGCCGCCGGTCCGACGCGCAGGCCGAACATGGCCATCAAGGTGATGGAAGAGGACGCGCTCATCGTCCGCCGCCGCCTTGCCGCCCGTCGCGCAACAGGCACTCGTCCCCGGCGCGCCTGCACGAGCGCCGCCGCGCCGCGCGCATGTCGCGCAACGTGCCGCAAAACAGCTCGCCGAGCGGCGCGGAATCCTTTAACGCCGCGCATGCTCCACACTGCGAAGCCGCCGGGCGTCGCTTTCGCACGGCCTTCGCCGAACTTTCGTTTTCGAGCATCTCCAATCCCCCAACGCAAACCCAGTTTATGCAAAAACGGCGCCCGATGTCAATTCCGAACGCGCGTGGCGCGCCGCTCCCGGCAACCGCACGCCTTCGTGTGTCTGAGTTAGCTACACGGCGGGATGCGCCCCGCCCCGACATCAGACACAATGATCTTCAAGGCGAGAAGGGCCTGCCGGACGTCCCGTGGGTTGTTTTTGCTTGGACATTTCCCGGCGAGAAAAGGAGAAGAAGGCGCGCGTTCTCTTCAGCCCGGTGAGAAATCCAGACTGCGCGTTTGGAGGGGATGGCGATGAAAGTGGTCTTCGCGCCCAATGCGTTCAAAGAAAGCCTCGACGCGCCGGAAGTCGCCCGCGCCATGGCGAAAGGCTGGAAGCGCGTTCTTTCTGACACCGAGGCCGTCGAAGCGCCGGTGGCCGATGGCGGCGATGGCACCGCGCGGGCGTTCGCCGCCGCGGTCGGCGGACGACTCGAGACGCGCGCGGTCCGCGGCCCGCTGGGCCCGAAGGTTCGCGCCCGGTTCGCATGGAACCCCAAGGATCGCACGGCGGTGATCGAGATGGTGCAGGCCTCGGGGCTGCGCCACGTTCCTCCCGCGAAACGCAATCCGATGAAAACCACCACCGCCGGCTCAGGCGAGCTGGTCGCGGCGGCGCTGCGGCTCGGCGCGCGAAGAGTGGTGATCGGGCTGGGCGGGAGCGCCACCGTCGAGGGCGGCGCGGGATTCGCCGCCGCGCTGGGTTTCCAAATGCTGGACCAACGCGGGCGGCCGATCGGCCCAGGCGGCAAGGGATTGGAGCGATTGGCGCGCATCGTTCCGCCGGAGAAGCCGCTCTGGAGGAGCGACACCGAATTCCTCGCCGCCACCGACGTCGACAATCCGTTGTTGGGTCCGCGAGGGGCGGCGGCGGTCTTTGGCCCGCAGAAAGGCGCGACGCCGGAGCAGGTCAAGCGGCTGGAGGCGGCGTTGGCCAACTACGCGGCGATTCTCGAGCGCGACCTCGGACGCAAGGTCGCGCGCCTCGCCGGCGCCGGCGCCGCGGGCGGATTCGGCGCAGGATTGGCGGGCCTGCTCGGCGCGCGCATCGTGCTTGGCATCGAGACCTTCCTCGATCTGATCAACTTCGATGAGAAGTTGAAAGGCGCGGGTCTCGTCTTCACGGGAGAAGGCCGCCTCGACCGCCAGACCGCCTACGGCAAGGCGCCGATGGGCGTGGCGAAGCGCGCGGGAAAGGCGGGCGTTCCCGTCGTCGCCCTGGCCGGCTCGCTGGGCGAGGGCTACGAGACGTTGTTGAAGAAGGGCTTCGCCGCGCTCTTCAGCATCGTGCCGGGGCCGATGGAGTTGGAAGAAGCGATGAAAAGCGCGTCCTTATATCTGGAACGCCAGTCCGCGGCCGTGGCGCAGACATTTGCGCTTGGGTTGATAGCATTTGTATCCAGGTTTTCGAGTAGGGGCGGTTTCCGGGGGCGCGGGCGTCTTCGCCCGCATTCATGAAACAGGTAGGGGCAACCTGCGGGTGAGGACACCCGCGCCCCCGGAAACCGCCACAGCGATGGCTCTGGCTTCGCCATGTATAGGAGAAAGAGGAATCACCCCATGAAACAGACCACTCTTGCCCAACGCTTCGTTAACCGCGGGTCGTCAGTCGGAATTTACTTGTCTGTCACCGTCCGCGCCAAGGCGCTCGGCTGCCTTCTTCTCGCGGAGATGATCCTGATACTGTTGCTATTTCCGCCGGCCGCGGGAGCCGCGCCGAAGACGACCAGCGCCTCTCAGCCCGCCTCGGCGGCGGCGTCCGCGGAGGCCAATCCGTATGGCGTCTGGTCCTACATGGGGGCCATGCCTGATCTGTCCAAGGCTCCTCATGTTCGGGGAAAACTGGTGAATGCGGCCTGGGCGGATGTCGAGCCTTCGCCGGGCGCCTGGGACTGGGCGGCCTTCGATGAGGAGATGAACCAGACGGCCGCGGCGGGGTTGAACATCATCGTGGTGATCTTCTCGGGTGCCCACTCGCCCTCATGGATCTACGAGAAGGGCGTGCCCGTGGTCAAGACGCGGGGGGTGCGAGGCCGGCAGAGCGACACCTATCCCTATTATCTGACCGATGAGTACAAGCAACTCTTTCGTAATCTGATCGTGCAGGCGCGCCGGCATTTGGACACCCTGCCGGCGGCGACCCGCCAACGCATCCTCGCCGTGCAGGCCGGCTTCAGCAGCACGGGTGACTTCGGGCCGTATCATGGACAGCTGATCGACGCCAAATATGAAATCCCGATGGACCAATGGATCGCTTATTACAAGGAAATGGCGGCCTTCTACCAGGCGCAGTATCAGGACGCGCGGCCCCGCATCCATCTCCTCTTTAACCCCAGCAACGAGTCCGGCAAGTCCGGCGGCCTGATCGACTGGCTGGCGGAGAACTGCCCAAACTCGATGATCAAATGCGGCAACACCGGCCACTTCTACCAGATCAACGGCGAGCGCGATCAGGTGGCGATATTGAGATCCCGCCTCTACGCGCGGGCCGGCGAGGATTTCCTGCGCGCTCGTTCGGAATTCGGCGAGGATTCCGGCAGCGGCGGATGGCGCGAAGCCCCCGAGTGGAACATGTACTCTCTCCTCCAGGCCGCTCTCTACGTCGGGCTGGACATTAACTGCATCGAAGGGGGCGATGCGATTCTCGGCGACCGGCGCTACTTCCCGGCGTTCGAGTTCTTCAACCGCTACGCCGGACAGAAGGATCCCGCGACGTGCCCGGGGGCATGGTGCGCCCTGCGCGACGGGTTGGATTCCGCGGACACCGCCCGCTTTCCGGAGCAGGAGTTCGGCGAGGCCAGGCTGGACAACGTGGACCGCTGCCTGGCGATCGCCAAGGCGTTCGCCGCCAACGGCGCGCGGCAGGGAGACCAGCAGGGCGGAACTACAACCGGCGTGCGCAATCGCAGTTTGCGGGCGCTCAACGACGTCGGTTGGGAGATCTACGCCGGCAACTACGAGATGTTCTTGGAGCAAATCGACCCCAAGGCCACCAGCGTCGGCCACTGGCGCGTCGGCCCGCACGAACAGCCCTATGGCCGTTACGCGCGCGGCTTCGACCACGCCTCCGGCAAGGACGCGATGTGTTTTCGCCTCGACAAGAACTTCTTCTCTGCGGCGTCAAGTAGCGCCGGCTTTCCAGCCGGTAAATCCGATCCGTCCACGGCCAATCGCCAAGTCGACGTTCGCGTGGTCTACTTCGACGCGGGCAAGGGCCGCTGGGCGCTCCAGTACGCCGCCGCCGGTGGCTCGATGAAGAAAGCCATCGAGGTCGAAAAAACCGGAACCGACCAATGGAAGGAAATCAACGTCCCCATCGCCGGCGCCAGCTTCGAAGGCAAAGGCCCCAAGGGCTGCGACCTCCTGTTGCAAAACACCGACGACGAGGACGACATCTTCCACATGGTCGAGGTCCGGCGGACAAGAGGCGAATAAGAGAAGAGGAGTTCCCGATGACCGCGATTTCGATGGATAAGAGTCGGCATCCCGCCGGTCTTAGGGACACTCTGGAAAGATCATAGGAATTGAGTAGAACGTCCCCGAAATCCAGAAGGGTGTCCCTGAAACCGGATAAGAATTATTGGACGCAGGCGAGTATGCGCTTAGCCTTCTTTCGAAACAGCATAGCGCTCTGCTCCAAGACCGCCTGCCGCATTTCCACGGCGAACGTCAGGAGGTCCTGCAACTCCTGCGGCTTTACGTTTCGATCAGGATGGACGATTTTCACCAAGCCTGCGGCAGTCTTCAGAACGGCGTTTTCATCACGGATGCTGCAGCTTTCAAGCCGCACTCTCTGGCGAAGGAGAGGAATGAAATCATCCTTGCGTTGCTGAGAAAGGACCTCGCTGAAGTAGTCGGCCGAAAACCCGCTGCTTTGTGTCAGGCTGCTAGAAGATTGACCGACCGGCTTGAGTTCCCATCCCGGCACCAAGCCGGAGATCCTATCAAGGAACGCTTCCTTCTGAAGAACCTTTGGAAGAAGATCGAAACAAAGACTGTCAGGATCATGCCGTGGCAAGGTGTTGCCCGCCATGACAAAGGATGCCGTGCTTTGCAGTTCCACTCCGCCGCGATCAAACGTCCCCGATTCCATATACTTGAGCAGCTTGTTTACCACTTCATTGGAAAGATCGGATTTTCCCACCTTATCGATCTCATCAAAGAGAATGGCGTCATGCTGGTGGAGAAGGCCTCCCCGCCGCGTAGCCACGTTGAAAAAAAGCTCAGCTGCGGAAATCCTGCTGCCCGACACGACAAAAGACCGGCTTGAAATCCTATCGAGTATATAGGTCTTGCCCGTTCCAGGCGGGCCAATTTCGACCAGGAAGACTCGCTCCTGCACCAACGGGATCAGACGAGCAATAACGACAAGACGCTCACGTAGGGATGTTACCCATCCCGGGTCCAATCCGATGCTGCTAATGAGAATCTCAAGCCACTCATCGCGTGAGAAGAACTTCCTGTGGGCGATATAATCGGCAAGACTGACGTCGGAAACCTGAAAAGGCACAAACTCACCGACATGGAAACTCTCGTCCTGCTCTCGGAAAGAGAGCGTCGCTTTGCCCCAAAGACCTCCCTCAAGAAGCCGAGGATGCGCCTCTAGCAGTCGCTGGTCAATTCGAGCCGAGTTGATTTCTAGCGCAGGTATGCGAACCTGCGGTTCACGATCACGCGCTTCCAGGTTCACGAACACCTGTATGTGCGCGACTACCTGATGGCGCGATCCGTCTTGCATTCGATAATGCCACCGCGAGCTCGTGCCGGGACGCGGAATATATTGGTCCACATACTTGGCCAAATGCGCCGTGGCCTCGTTAGCATCTGCGTACTTCTCAAGGTACTGCGCCAGGAGGTACTCGGTTACGTGGCGAGGCAAGGTGGCGGCATCGTATCTGACGCAGAAAGACTTGTCGACCGCGGCACTCCCGAAGTGCTTCTTGAGACGTTTCTCCCACGCTCGCATCTCTGCACCCCTAGTCTATAATCTGAGTCCGGCGAATCCTGATGGGCTTCACGACATCGAGATCATCGGGAAAGTCCATACCACCATGTACGGATTGAGGTGGCGACGGCGCATCAGACTCTCCAAATGTGCTTCGATCCATGTGTATATCTTCTCGGGTAGATCGAGTGGCTCCAGGATCGGCGGAAGCCATTGAGTTTGAAGCGCGCTCCGCCACAATCCGAGCAGAAGCAACGAGGACCTGACGAAATCCCTCTATCTGGATGGCTAACTGAGACATCATCGACTGCAGGGCAGACTCGGCCTGACGAAGGCCCTCACAAAGAACAGTGAGATTCTCTTCTAAGTCTGTCGCTGCCGCCAATTGAGACTCGAGCGCTTCGGCCTTAGCGAGCGCTCGCGCTTCATTTTCCGCAAAGCGAGTCTCTATCGCTTTCGCTTCTTCCAGCTGTTGGCTGAGGCTTGCCTCTGCCTCGGCGGACGCCATAATCCGGGCGGCAAGTCGATTGTCCCCATTCTGAACCTCGTCTCGAAGACGCTCCAGTCCATCAAGTAAGACTCTATATGGCTCGAACGATTCTCCGGCATCAAGTGGCGCTTGCTGCGGAACATCGGGCGAGCCATTGCTTGCCTGGGTTTCACGTGGATCCGTGACGCGTTCAGCCCAAGAATCCCCTCCCGCCCGACTGTCAATCTCCTTGGACAGGGACCTTCGCATCGTATCGACAAATTCCGAACGGATCTGCACTTTTAACAACGCGGCTCCTGCTCCTGCAAGATCATTGGCAAGGATCGCTGATTCGGCGAACTCAAGTCGGTGTCTGTCTTCCAGGGCAGCCTCTATCCAATGAAGCGTTGATTCGGCTACTCCGTCTGCCGGGTTTAGCTTCAGGTGCGACTGCAGGAGGGACCGGGCTTCGTCATGTCTGTGCCTTTCAATCAGCCATTCAACGCGTCCGTGCGGGGAGAAGTCCCGCTGCAACCCGCCTTCCGAGAATCCGGTATCCGGGATCATCGAAGCGATTCGGGCGTACTTGTCGTTCGCCCCTGGTTCGCGAAATGGGAAATCCAATGCCAGCAATATCTTACGAGCGTTCTCGAACAACGCACGGCCAATCCAGTCCTGAGCGCGATTCAGTCGCTCGTCAACTTGGCTACACCGCTTGAGCCGCTCGGTAAACTCACTAACTACGTCCTGGCATAACCCGTTGGGCAGGGGTTCAGCCAACACGGCGCGCGCCCCATGAAGATCCCAAGCGCAAAAAAGGCGTTCAAGTTCGAAAGCGACACTGGTTATACTGGGCTTCGCCGAATGATGGTCCTGATCAGACGCAGGTTCTGGCCTGTCTTTCTCCGACGTAGAGTGCTGCTCGGATTCCGGCGACGGTTGCGGAAAAGGTGCCACCTCGGCAGGTTTTGGCGCGGCTCTCTCCGGCGTGTCAACGGCTTCCGGCCAGGGCGGCGGCACCGGCAACGGAACCAGAACACTCCTTTTGCACCGCGGGCACGTCCCCATCTTCCCCGCCATGGTATCGGGTGCGCGGAGGCCGTGACCGCAATGGGGGCACTCGAATTTCATATCGATCTCCGCACTAACAGCCAAAACTCAATACTGTGTACCTCAACAGCGTCTAAAACTCAAGGATTGGATTTCGGGGACGCTCTACCAAATCTGCCCATGAACGACGCAGTCCCGACGGAAACTTCCCCGGGCCCTTAGGCGATCCTCGCGAAGTGAGGCGCTGGTGGTTCAACCCTTTCCACGTGGTCTGCGTATTCCGTGGGTCAAGTCGTCATTTTCCGGTGAACTCGTTACGAGTTCGTTCCCGCAAGGGTTTGGAAGTTCCCGTGTGGGAATTGCCTTCTGCCCCGCGCCGCCGCTGGACTCCCGCATGACCTGCACCCCGGCGGATTTCCGCATCGACGGAAGCGGCGCCTGGTTCTTCTCCCTCCCCTTTCCCAACGTTTCTTACCGTTTGCGCTTGTCGCGTGCTTCGCCGCATGCGATAGTGCCATTGTGTTCGGACCAAGGAGGATGCCATGAAGGCAAAGGTCGGCGAAAAGGGGGTCCTTGTCCCCCGCGACTTGATCGGGGATGTGGGAGAGGTGGAGATCGTCAAGGAAGACGGCCGGATCGTCGTAATCCCCGTCTCGGAGTCGGCGGACCCGATCGAAGCGCTTGGCGAAGCCCCCATTCCCTGCGGGTTGACGGACGCCGCCGAACAACATGACAAGCACCTATATTCCGCGGCATGAAGCCACTTTTTCTCGATACGGGATACGTTATCGCGCTGGAGGCGTTGGACGATCGGCGCCATCCGGAAGCCGTCGCGCACTGGCGGCTGCTGGTTCCGCATCGTCCTCAGCTGGTGACCACCTCTCTCGTTTTCAGCGAAATCGTCACTTTCTTCAACAGTCGCGGCCGGCACGACAAGGCCGCGGAGATCGGCGAGAGGCTCCTCAGAAGCCCGAGCGTCCGGCTTGTGCACGTCGACGCCGACCTCTTCACGGCGGGTTGGGCGTATCTGAAAGGCCATCAGGACAAAGCCTACTCGTTCACCGACTGCGTGTCGTTCGCACTCATGGAAGCGGAAGGGCTGATGGATGCGCTGGCGTTCGACGCGCACTTCGAGCGGGCGGGCTTCAATCGTCTGCCGGCGATGGCGCGTTGATCCGCGAAAAGAGGATTCCCCTTACATCGCCTTATCTGGACGCCGCAGCTTCCCCCGCCGAAAAACGCGCCTATCCCTGAAGTTCTGGTGGTGAACGTCCCAACGCGTCCCACGGTCGCTACGGCTTCTTCTCTTCGCTCCATCCTCCGCCCAAGGCTTTGTAGAGGGCGACGAGGTCCGCGGCGATATTCTGATTGCTCTGCGCCAGATCGTTTTCGGCGGACAAAAGAGACTTCTGCGCGGTGAGCACATTGAGGAAATCCGATTCGCCCTGCGTGTAGAGGAGGAGCGACAACTCGACCGCTTTGCGATTGGCGGCGACGGAATCGACCAGCGCCCGGCGGCGCTCCTGTTCTTTCGCCGAAGCGACCAGCGCGTTCTCGACATCCTGCAGCGCGGTTAGAACGGTCTTCTGATACGCGAGGAGCGATTGCTGTTCGAGGGCCTTCTGTTCGCGCACGCCGGCGAAGAGGCCCCCGCCCTCGAAGACCGGGACGGACATCGCCGGGGTGACGGACCAGGAGCGGTTGTCCGCCCTCCACAGGCCCTCGTACTTGGGATAGGTCAGGTTGCCCGCGGCGGTGAGGGTGAACGCCGGGAACAAGGCGGCCGTGGCCACGCCGACGCGCGCCGTGGCGCCGTGCAATTGCGCCTCGGCCCGGCGGATGTCCGGCCGCCGCCTCAGCAGGTCGGACGGAACCCCGACGGGAACCGCGGGGGGCGCGGAGGGGATGGGCGAACTGGTCGAGAGGTCCTGCACCAGCGTCGCCGGCTCGCAGCCCAGCAGCACGCTCAGGCTGTAGATGGATTGCCGGGCCGACGTCTCCAGGGTGGGGATCTGCGCGGCGGTGGTGGCCACCTGGGCGTCGGCGTTGCTCACGTCCAGCGCGCCGACGAAGCCGCCCATGAATCGCTTGCGCGTCACCTCGGCGGTGTGCTTTTGCGCCGCCAGATTCTCTTGCGCGATCCGGATTTGTTCCTGGAAACCGCGCAGGTCGATGTACGTGCTGGCCACCGAGGCCCCCAGCGTCACCAGCGCGTCTTGGCGATCTTCCTCGGCGGCCTGCAAGTCGGCCTTGGAGGCCTCGACCGATCGGCGAATTCCGCCGAACACGTCGATCGCCCACGTCACGCTCAGGGCGACGCGATAGACTTTGCTGAACACGGCGTGCGTCGAGGCGGAAACGGGACGGCTGGCGGACCCGGTCGAACTCCCGCCGCCGGTCGTGCTGCTGCCGCCGGTCGTGCCGGCGGCCCCGGCCGTGCCTGCCCCCGCCGGCGCGGAGGCCGGGGTCCGGGTGCGGGTAAAAGATTCAGTAGACGTGACCGTCGGCCAGAACGCCGCCTCAGCGATCGAACGGGTCGCCTTGGCCTGATCGATTCGCGCCAGCGCGGCCCTCAGGTCGAGGTTGCTGCCGGCGGCTCGCTCGATCAGCGAGGTCAGCATCGGATCGCCGAAAACGTTCCACCATCGGACAAGGTCCTGCTCGCGCGCCGGCGTCATGCGGACGCCGGAAGGCGCTGTCTGTCCAGCCCACGCATCGGGCACATGGGGCTTCGGCGGCCTGAAGTTCGGGCCGACGGCGCAGGCGCCGATGACCAACAGACACAGGCCGGAGGCGGGGAGCAACAGACGCCGCGACGCCATCTCGAGCGCTCTCCATCGATGGTCCCGCATGGTTGTCTGTCTCCTGTTTGCCCAACAAACGCAGTGAAATGGCCTTGATAGGATCTCAATGCCGTCTTTTGGAGCGCGCCGGCGCTCAATCATTCGTAACGCAGGGCCTCGATCGGGTCCAATCGCGAGGCCTTCCACGCCGGGTAGTAGCCGAAGATGATCCCCACGCTCGCCGAGACCGCCACCGCCGCGACGATGGCGGTTAGCGAAGTCTGCACCGGCCAGTGCAGGAAGACCCGGATCAGATACGACCCGCCGTGGCCGAGCAGGATTCCCAGCGCGCCTCCGGCAAGACACAGCAGGATGGCTTCGACCAGGAATTGCTTCAGGATATCGCCGGCGCGCGCCCCGACCGCCATACGCAGACCAATCTCATGGGTTCGCTCGGTGACGGACACCAGCATAATGTTCATGATCCCGACCCCGCCGCCGACGAGCGAGATCAGCGCCACGCAGAGGAGGAGATTCGTCATCAGCGTGGTCGTCGACGAGAGCGCCTGCGTCATCTCCGCCATATTGCGGACGCTGAAGTCGTCCGGCTTTCCCGTCGGAATCCGGTGACGCTCGTGCAGCAGTTTGGCGATCTGGTCCGAGGCGGCGTCGATGTCGGAGGAGGTTCTGGACGCCGCCATGATGTCGTCCACGTTGGTGAACCGCACCGGCTGGGGCGTGTCGGCGGCCTGGATGTCCGAAGGCTGCGGATAGAGTTCGACTTTCTCTGTCGGGTAGGGATTGTTGAGCGTTTCCACCGTCGCGCTCGCGCCGGCCCCGCTCGTGTTGCTGCTTTGGTTGACGTTGCCCAGCGACGTGCCCGCCACGCGGTACTTGATCGTGGTCCAGGGGGCCAGCACGATGTCGTCCTGGTCCAGGCCCATCATGTTGGCCCCCTTGGCTCTCAAGACGCCAATGACCCGGAATGACACGTTCTGGATGCGCACATCCTTGCCGACGGGGTCCTCGCCCGGGAAGAGTTCGCGCACCAGCGTTTGGCCCAGGAGGCAGACCTTGCTGGAGTTGCGCACGTCGCGTTCGTCGAACGCCTCGCCCTCGGCCATATCATTCCAGTCGCGCACGTCCAGAAACGCGGGGGTGGTTCCGTAGATATACAACGGGACCCAATTGCGATTGCTGTGAACGACTTGCGCGCGAGCGCGAACAATCGGAGCGGCGGCTCTGACGGCGGGACATTCCTTCAGGATGGCGTCGCAATCCTCCGGCGTCAGGGTCAGGATGCTCCCCGCGCCGAACGACACGCCGCCGCTGGCCGCCGTGCCGGGCTGGACCATGAGGATGTCCGCGCCCATGCTGGCGATCGTCTTTCGAATCGCCGCCGAAGAGCCGTTGCCGATTTCCATCATGGCGATGACGGCGGCAACCCCAATGATGATGCCCAGTATCGTCAACATCGCGCGCATGGGATTGCGGAGAAGCGCGCGCAACGCCGTTTTCGTGGGTCGATAGATTCTCATGAGGAGCCTCCTTCGCGACCCCCCGCGACCCCGCTTTCAGCCGGGGCCGGCCCCGGCAACGCCGGCGAGAAACCGGGGCCTTGGCCCTCGACGTGCGACTCGTTCTCGATCTGCCCGTCGCGGATGGAGATGATCCGCTTGGCGTGTCGCGCGATGCCGGGGTCGTGCGTCACCAGCAGAACCGTGATGCCCTCTTCCACGTTGAGGCGGCCGAACATCTCCAAGACTTCCTCGCTGGTTTTCGAATCGAGATTGCCGGTCGGCTCATCCGCCAGAAGGATCGGCGGGTGGTTGATGAGCGCCCGGGCGATGGCCACTCGCTGTTGCTGGCCGCCCGAGAGCTGCGAAGGCTCGTGATCCATTCGGTCCGCCAGACCGACGCGGGTGAGCAATTCGGCCGCTCGCCGCCGGCCTTCGCGCTCGGACAGGTTGTCCGGCGTATACGAAAGCGGCAGCATCACGTTCTCCAGGGCGCTGGTGCGCGGCAACAGGGTGAAGTTCTGGAACACGAAGCCGATTTTCTGATTGCGCGCCGACGCGCGTTCCTGGGGCGACAGGTTGGTCACGTCCCGGCCCTCCAGCCAGTATTTCCCGGACGTGGGCCGGTCGAGGCACCCCAGGATATTCATCAGCGTGCTCTTTCCCGAACCCGAAGCGCCCATCAAGGCCACGTGATCGCCCCGGTCGATCTTCAGCGAAACTCCCTTGAGCACCGGCACGTCCACCTGGCCGATGTGGTATGTCTTGCATATATCCTGCAGTTCAATCAGCTCCATGCCCTGGCTCCGACCCAGACGGGCTACGCCCCGGCCTTGCCTCCGCCCGAGGGGTTCTTCTGCCGGAAGAGCTGCGGCGTGAACGGGTTCTTTGCTTCGCCCGGCGCGGCCCCTTGCTGTTCCTCGCCCAGCACGACCTCGATCCCTTCTGTCAGGCCCTCGCCCTGCGCTTCTGTGTTCGTGCCGTCGCTCAAGCCGACGCGCACGTGGATCGGGCGTACATGATTCCCGTCCGGAACCCACACGACTCCGGAGCCGCCGCCCTTGCCGGCCGGACTCGACGTCGGAGGAGTCGCCTCCCACCGCCCCGCGGATGCCGTCGCCGGGTTGCTCGCCGGCTTGGTGGACTCAGTCGCGCCCTTTCGCGCCTCGCCCGCCGCCAGCAATTCGGGCCGCGGAGTCCAACGCAGCGCGCTATTGGGCACGAGCAGGACCCCTCCGCGCCGAGCCAGTTCGAAATCCACGTTCGCCGTCAGATAGGGGAGCAGTCTCCCGCTGGAATTGTCGGTGGCGACTTCAACGGTGTACGTGACGACGTTCTGCGTCAT
>JAPLSS010000537.1 GCA_026398515.1 Candidatus Sumerlaeota bacterium
GAAGACCCGGCGGCCGTTCCCGACGTCTCGGGCGGGCCGGCCCTGGAGAGGCCGCTGGTCGCGGAGCGGCGCCGTCGCACGGGCTGGAAACTGGCGATCCTGTTGGCATCGCTTGCCCTGTGCCTGGCGGCGGCCGAGACGGCGTTGCGCCTGAGTCCTTTGAGCCGCAACCCCTTGGCCGTTCCCCCGCCGCGGGCGCAGAACCCCTATGCCGAGAGTCCCTACCTCGTCTACTGCCGCCCGTTCGTTCACACCCACATCCCGCATTCCGTTTACACGCAGGCGCACGAGGACTACCAGGTGGAGTATCGGATCAATGCGCGCGGGTTCCGCGGCCCGGAGATTCCCGACGGCGCCCCCCCAGGGGCCAGGCGGCTGCTCGTCATCGGCGATTCGTTCACCGAAGGCCACGGCGTGCCGTTCGAGAAATCCTTCGTGTCGCTGCTGCCGGAGCAGCTCGGGCCGCTGGGCTGGGAATGCGTCGGGGCGGGCCATCAGGGCTACGACATTCTGCACTACGCCGCCAATCTGACGCGCTACCTGGCGCTGCGCCCCGCCGCCGCCGTGATCCTCTTCATCGACAACGATTTGAATGGGGCGGTGTATTGGGAGCCCCGCTATCTCCGTCTCCCGCCCCTGGACGACCCGGCGGCCCTGGCCCGGGGCGAGGCATGGCAGGGGCCGCCGGCTCTGTGTCTCTGGACCCTGGCGCGTCGAACGCTTTGGACGCGCGTGGCGGGGGTGGGCGCGCCCCGCTTCGAGGAGATCGTGCGGCGCCACCTCAAACAGGAAGCGGAGCCAAGCCTGCGGGCGCGGTTTCTCGCCTCGGGTTATCCGTCCGAAGACGAGTTCCCGGCTGTGTGGGCCTTGAACCAGGACTACCTGGATCTGATCGCCGAGGAATTCCGCCGGCGCGCGATTCCGCTGTGCGCGGCCTACCTGCCCTCGGAGTGGCGCTTGGCGAGCGCCGAGGCCGGGCGCCGACGCTTCGCCGAACTCTTCGAGGAGAGCCTTCGGGAGTGGGCCGCCGCCCAGGGCATCCCCTTCCTTTCCATGTCCGAGGCGTTGCGCGGAGAGATGGACGCCGATGGCCGGCCCGCGATTTGGTTCCCCCATGACGCCCACCTGAACGCCTATGGCCATCGCGTCGTGGCCGACATTGTAGAGCCGTGGCTGGAGCAGACGCTGCCGCGATGAAGCGTGAGGAAGGGCCGGAGAGGCGAGAACGGCGTGATGGGCGGGAACGGCCTCTCAAGCCTGACAACGAGAGATCATCCCCCGCGTCCGCGATCGGAGGCGAACACGGATTGCAGGAACCCCTTCGCCTCGAAATACCAGCGAACCGCCCTGCTGCTCTTGTACCGGGAGAGTTCCCCCGCGAGCCGGCCGATGACGGCGTCTTTTTTCTCCCGCGACGTGACGTGATCCCGGTGGAATTGCGAATCGGCGAAGGTGCGCGCGATTTCCATCAGGGCGGAGGGATTGTCCCGAAAGCAGCGCTCCCGGAGAAGGAAATCCAGGGACCTGTCCGAGAGCGGATGGGCGGCGAGGAGGTAGTAGAGCGCCGCCCAGAAGTGGTATTCCGGACGATCGGGCGCCATCGCGGTGGTCGGATTGGTCCACTGCAAAGGGATGCCTTGGGCGATGGCGGCGTCGGTGAGCGCGAAATGGCGAAAGAAGGTCAGATTGTGCACGGCGGCCAGCGTCGCCGGACGGGGCATTTCCCGAAGCAGGCGGACGGTTTGCAGGCAATCCTCCTCGCGTTCGTACGGATTGTAGCCGATGAGTTCAAACACGTAGTCCAGCCCGCACTCATGCAGGGCGTGGAGGGAGTCCAGGATATCCTGGTAGGAGGTCGGACGTCCGAACACCTCCTTGTTGATGTGGTCGCTGGCGGACTGGATTCCGACGAGGATTTGTCTAAGCCCGGCTTCGGCGAGCAGACGGATGACGTCTCTATTCACGGATTTCGGATAGGTGTAACAGACGAACGGGACGTTGATTTCCTTCTTGTAGAGGGGCGCGAATTCCCGAATCCACGGGGGGGAAAACGTGAAGATCTCGTCTCCGAAAAACAGCGACTCCAGGTTTGGGTTCCGCCGCTTAAGGGCGCGCAACTCGTTTATGAAGTGAGCCACGCTCCGGCGCCGGATGCGGACGCTCCGCGAACCCTGTTCGGAATCGGGAAGGCAGCCGTGGATGCAGTAGGCGCAATGCATGGGGCATCCCCGCCCGCTCAGGGTATGGAAGCGCCGTCCGTCGGCCATGAAACTGGAGGGATGCCACGCCCCCCGGCTCAATTCGCCCTGGGAAATGAGGTAAAAGTCCTGGAGGTCCCAGTCAAAGGCGGGAAGCGTATCCAAGTCGGCGATGGGGGCGCGAGGGGGATTCTTCCGGATTTCCCCGTTTTTGTCGCGCCACCAAATCCCTTGAATGGACTCAAGTCCGCTTCCGGCGTGCAGGGCGTTGACCACTTCGAGCATGGCGTGTTCGCCCTCGCCGGTGCAGATCATATCCGCTTCTTCCATCGCGATGTCCGGGTTGACGATCGCTTCGGTCCCTCCCCAGATGACGGGGATTCTCAGTCCTTCCCGGATGGCCCGGCTGACCAGGCGGACCTGGCTGTGAAAAATGGATACGGCGGTGATGCCGATGACCGCGGGCTTGAGGCGTTCCAAAAGGCGAATCAGGATATCCAGTTCGCCGCGCCGGATGCTCATTGGAAGGTGAAATTCCTCGTCGAACAACTCGTTGTCGGGAGACCCGCTGTACACGTGATCCTGGGGGAGTCGGAACGCGATATAGGAGACGTGGACGCCGGATTGTTTGAGATAGGCGCCGATGGAGCGAAGCCCCAGGAACAGATCGTCGAACACGCTGAGCAGGACAACGCGGGGCGTCATGAAAGGCGCATTCCTTTACGCGGACGGCGAACGACACAGAGCGTTTCCCTGCCTGCCGCGTCTGGCCAGCTTATATCAGGTGGGATCCGATCCCACAAGAAAAAGGTTCATCCGCGATCTTGGGCGGGCGCGTCCCGCGAATGTCCTTCGCGGGCGATTGACCATTTGACTGACCTGGAGCCTTCATTCAAAATCGGGGTTCTGGAACATCGTGGAACCTCGCCGGAAGGCCAACCCGGCGTCGAGAGCCATCCCGGTGAGAAGACGCGTCGCCCTGATCACCACCTACAATCCCGGCGCCGTCGGGCCCCGGTTCATCGCGGGGCAGCTGCTTGCCCACGGGCACGATGTCAAACTGATCCACCTCAAGGAACTGCGCGCGACTTGCTTTCCCACGACCGATTTCGCCACCCACGCCGCGTTGGCCCAGCGGCGCCGGGACGTGCAATACGTCACCTTCCAGCATCCCGGCGAGCTCCTTTACGTCCCTTATCCGGCCCCCATCACCGACAAGGAGATCGCTCTTCTCATCGGGGAGATCCAGGCCTACGGCCCGGACATCGTGGGCATTTCGATGTTCAGCGTCACCGTGGAGATCGCCCGCTCCCTCACCGCCCTCATCCACCAGAGGCTTAAGGGCCTGCCCGTCATCTGGGGCGGCGTTCACTGCATGGTGTCCCCGGACGACTGCCTGAAGGGCTTGGCGCCCGATCCCCAGACCGGCCAGTCCGACCCCTTGCAGGTCCCCGACATTCTCTGCACGGGCGAAGGCGAGTATCCGATGGTCCAGTTGATGGACCGGTGGGAGGAGTATCGGGCCGGGGCCATCCCCGACGTGCCGGGCTTGTGGCACGTCAAGGACGGGCGGACGCGCAAGTTCGACCGCGCGCCCTTTGAAACCGATCTCGACCGTTACGCCTTTCCCGTCTACGCCATTCGAGAGTCGCTGATCGAGGACGACCAAGTCGACTTGCGCTACTCCGATCCCCAGGGACCCATCCGCTATCACATCTTCGTGTTCACCGAGCGGGGCTGCCCCTACCGTTGCGCCTTCTGCATCCACTCGGTGATCAACGAGATGAACGATTACTCGCAACGCATCCGGCGCCGGTCAGTGGACCACGTGCTGGACGAAGTCGAGAAGCGGGTCGCCGAAAACGGCCTCGACCACATAATCTTTCACGACGAGATCTTCGCCATCCAGAAGACGTGGGTCCTGGAGTTCGCCCGGAAATGGGAGCGGCGGTTCAAGCCCCGCGGCGTCACGTTCACCGGATACGTTCACCCCCTGACCACCGACGAGGACATGGTCGAGGCCCTTTGCCGCGCCGGGCTGACCCGCACCGGCATCGGAATCCAAACCGGCAGCGAGCGGGTTTCGCGGGAGGTCTAC
>JAPLSS010000385.1 GCA_026398515.1 Candidatus Sumerlaeota bacterium
ATGGCCGTCGCCGCCAGGCCCAACGCCAGGCGCCGGGCCGCCCAATTCGAGTCCTCGCGTCGCGCCTGCATCGCCAGCGCCGCCGAATCCTCCGACCCCTCGCGCAACGCCTCGGCCGGAATGGACCCCAGGAACACCAGAATCACCGCGGCGAACACCAGCGCGCCCAGCAGCCGACGCCCGTTCGCCAACGCCTCGGCCGTCTGTTCGTAGGAGGGCCGGTGAAACGCCACCGTCGTCACCCCGGCGATTTTCCGCGCCTCGCCCACGATCTGATTGAGCGCCTTGCGGCTTCCGTACGGATCGACCAGCGCCACCTCCGCCAGCGGCGGCAGAAAATGCCCGCCCAGCGCGTCGCGGTATTCCTTGGCCCACGGCTCGTCCGCGAACAGGGCGGTCTCGTCCTTCTCGCGGTCGCGCAAGCGCGCCACGGCCACGCCCGGCAAGGCGCCGAGGGCCTCCAGCGCGCGTTTCACCTCGCTTTCCGCCAGTTTCGTCTCGAGCGTGACCGTCAGCCGAAACCGATCCGACAGCGAGCGGCGCACGGCGAAGAATGTCGCCCGCGCGGACACGGCGGCCCCCAGACCCGTCATGAGCAGGGCCAGCAGCGCTGCGTGGGCCAGGTTGATTCCCCACCGTCTGGAGCGAGAAGCCATCGGGGCGCCCCCCCTGTTTGTCGGGCGCGCGATTTTGCCGCCCGCGATCTTCGGAGCATGGTACATGCCAGCCGTCCGAGGTGTCAAGCCGCCGCCGAGCGCTGAGGTCGGCGTCCTGATCGCCCTGGCCTTCTCCAGCGGATGGCGAAAGACTTGCGCCGGGAGTTCTCGTCGCACATCTCTTACTGTCCCGCCGCTTGGCAAACTGCATTCTCCCTCTTGACACGCCATACCGTTTTCGGCTTTCCTTGTTGTCGCAGTTTCTCAAGGCGTTCGCCTGACGATGACGGAAAAACGACTATCGAAACAGCGCCGATGGGCATGCGCCATCGGGTTGGCCGCGCTGGGCTTGAGCGCCTGCGCCACCCCGCGGGACGTGGCGGGCCCGGCGCCGACGAACGACGCGGGAGCGGCCTCGGCGTTCCTGGCGCGCCCGCGGCCGGCGAGTCTCGTCCAGGCCGGGAATCGGATTTGCGCCAGCGGACTGGCGGACCGCTATCTGCCGGATTATTCGCTGGATCGGGCGACGGCGTCTCCCACGGCGCCGAGTTCGCCGTGCACCTTCGGTCCGCCCCAGCGGGGGACGGCTTCCTGGTATGGCGCGGAATGCTCGGTGACCGCCAATGGCGAATCGCATAATTTGAACAGTTTTACTGCGGCCCACCGCTGGCTGCCCTTCAACAGCCTGGTCAAGGTGACCAACCTGGAGAACGGGCGGTGGGTCCTGGTGCGGGTCAACAACCGCGGCCCGTTCATCGCGGGCCGGATCATCGACCTTTCGCCCGCCGCGGCCAAGGCGCTGGGGTTCTACGAAGACGGCGTGGCCCCCGTCGAAATCGCCTGCGCCATGAAGCCGGAAGCCGGCGCGCCCCAGGCCCGCTGATTGCGGCCGATTCCTGCCCGGAAACCGCGCCGGCGCGGGCGAAAAAAAGTTGGCGCGTCTTCCCGGCGGTGTTTAGCATGGCGTGGGAATTCGTCCGAAAGGCGCGCGGCGCGGTCGGACGAACCTCTGGGGACTTCCGGTGGTCGCGGTTCCACTGGCAGGCGGGGCCGATGCGTGAGTCGCGACGCAACTTCTTCTTTGCCTCTCTGGCGCTTCTCGCCGTCGCCTCGCTGTTTGCCTCGTGGGTCTTGTGGATGATGTGGGGCGGGTCTTCCTCCACCGTTCCGGTCATGTTCCAGTTCCTCCGTTCCTTCAAGGAAGAGCGGGCTTTCCACATCACGATTTACGTGTGGGCCGCGATCATCGCGTTGGCGCTGGCGGCGTATGCCGTCAGCTTCCGGACAGCGGAGGAGCGCCGCCCGCTCGTCGGCGTGTACCTGATCGGCCTGGCGGCGATGGCGCCGGGCGCGGCCATTCTCATCGCTGTTTTGGCGCGCGTCGATCTGTTCTCCGTGGCCCCGATCGTGGGGCTTTTCCTGGCCATCCCGCTGCTGCTGTTCGCGTTCGAGTTTGTCGCCGGCTCGCTGGCCCACGGATTGGGCGCGCTGTGCGACCGGCTGTTGTTTTATAGCGCCAGCCGCCGGCTTTACCGCCTGGCGCGCCTGCTGCAGCCGGGCAATCGCGCCATCCTGCGGCGCCAGGGGTTCGCCGAGTATCAGAGCGGGGCGTTCACGAGCGCCCGTCCGATCTTCGAGCGGCTTTACGAGGAAGGGGCGACCAACCCGCGTCTGCTCGAAATCCTGGAGACCTGCTATCACGAGGAGGGCGCGTGGGAGAAAGACATCGAGTGCCTGGAGCGTCTCCTGGAGGCGCGGCCGAAGGATGAAATTCTCCTGCGCCGCCTGGCGGAATCGTGCGAACGCCTGGGGCGCTGGGACCGGGCCATCCAGGCGCGCGAGACGTTCCTGGACCCCAAGAACGTGCGCCAGATGGGCGAGGTCGCGCGCCTGGCCATGCAGCTGAGGGAGTGGGATCGCGCGGTGGCGCTCATTCGCCAGGCGCGCGACGTCGAAGGCCGCCCGTACGCCGTCACCAATGAACTGTATCAAACGCTCCTGCGCGAGAATCCCGATTGCGTCGACGCGATGGAGGACATGGCCGATCTGTTCGTGCGCATGGAGGCCGAGCCGCGGGCCGCGCCCATTTGGGAACTCATCCTGGAGCGCAACCCCTCGCGCGTCGCGGCGCGCCGGCGCCTGGCCGATTACCTGCGCCGCGCCGGCGAGATTGAACGGGAAGCGACGCACTTGCGCGTGTTGGCCTCGCTGCCGGACACCGAGGCGGAGATCGATCTGCGCCTGGCCGAGAACCTGACCGAGCAGAGGCGGCCCGAGGAGGCGAAGGCGGCCTACCTCGCGGCCATGAAGCGCCACCCCGGCGATTTCCGGTTCCCCCACGCGCTGTGCCAGCAGGCTCTTGTGGAAGGCGATCTGAGGAACGCCTCGGCCTATCTGACGCGCGCGGAAACGATCGCCTCCGACAGTGAGATGCCGCGCGTCTCGGCGTTGCGCCGGCGCATCAACCAGGAAAAAACCAGGATCGAACTGGAGGAGCTGCGCTCGCAGGTCAAAGCCGACCCCGACAATCTGGAGGCGCGCATCCGCTTGATCGACCGTCTGGCCTCCGTCGGCGATTCCGCCGAGGCGCGCATGCAACTCGACGCGCTGTTGTCCACGCGGCCCGCGACCCGCCCGCAGGTGCTCGAACACCTCGACCGGCTCATCGAATCGACCCAGCAGAACTTCCTGCTCCTGGATTACAAGGCCGACCTGCTGTTCCAGGGGCGCGACTACGCGAACGTCCTCGCGACTTACGAGGCGATGGCCGCCCATTCGCTTCACGTCGCGGAAACCCTGGTCGCCGGCTGCGAGAAGATCCTGCGCGCCAAACCCGATTTCGAGCCGGCGCTGGAGCGCCTGGGCGCGCTCATGGTCGAGGCGAAGAACTGGCCGCGGGTCGTGGAGATCTATGATCGGCTGGCGTTGATGCGCATCAATGGCGCCGTGCGCCTTGCCAAGCCCCTCTTCGAAGCCAACGCCGCCCTTGGGCGCCTCGCCGACGCCTACAAATACGGACTGTTCCTTCTCAAGGACGACCCGGACAATCTCGATCTGCGCATGCGCATCGCCGACTTGTGCGCGGACATGGAGCGCTACGGCGAGGCGCTGGACGTGCTCAACGAGGCCGTCAAGCGCCACCCGACCCACACGCCGCTCCTTCGCCTGCAGGATCGCCTGAGCGAAAAGCGCAAACACCAGCGCATCGGCGAGATCGAGCAGGCGCTGGTCAAGAGCCCCCAGGACGCCAACGCGCGCTTGGAGCTCGGGCTGCTCCACTACGAGTTCCACGAACTGGACGCGGGGATCGCGCAGTTCCAGAAAGCCGCGCAGAACGAGGCGCTGCACAACCTGGCCACCGCGCATTTGATGCACTGCCTGGCGTTGCGCGGCATGTTCGACCTGGCCGAAGAGACGCTGAACGATCTGCGTCTGCGGACCGAGGCCGCCGAGGATCAGGAGCAAATCAAGGGATTGATCTACGACACGGCGCAGTTGTTCGAAGACCGCGACCTGGCCCGCCGCGCCCTGGCCTTCTACAAAACCATCTTCCGCATCGACGCCAGCTTCCGCGACGTGGTCAGCCGCATTGGAAAAATCCGCTGAACTGACGAATGCGCAGTGCGGAATGCGGAGTGCGGAATGCGGAATAAACAACGCAAGGTGCGCGACGCCTCGTCCGATTGCGCTCCCTGGTTTGCGATTCGTTCCTCCGCATTCCGCACTCCGCACTCGGCCTACTGAATGGCCGGCATCTTATACTCTTTGTACTTCAGCTCGTTCTCATACACCTGCTTCCACATGTCGCCGAGGATGTCGGCCATGATTCCCCCCGTCTGCAGGTCGAAGGCCACCGGGCAGGGGTCCATGTGCAGCAGCCGGTGCAGGCAGCGGTGCTGGTGCACGTTCGTCTCCTGGTACAGCGACCGCTCCAGGCGCGGGTAATCCCGGTCCGCGATGAACACCGTGTTGACCGCGGTGACGTGGAAGATCTCGTAGATCGGCAGGCGCCCGCCGCCGAGCTTCTGCACGAGGCGCTGGGCGATGATGCCGCGCAAGGCGTGGGAGAGGTGCAGGTAGAAGTCCTCCTCCCTCATCCGCCCGTCGCCGGTGACCATGTTGGCCAGGCGCGCGATGGCCGGCAGGGCGTTCAGCGCGTGGATGGTGCAGAACGTCAGGATGCCGGTCTCGGAGGCCTCCAGGGCGGCGCGGGCGGTGACGGCGTCGCGCACTTCGCCGAGCAAGTAGGCGTTGGGGTTCTTGCGCAACGCGTATTTCAGAGCCATCTCGAACAGCTTGACGTCGCGCCCGATTTCCCGCTGTTCGATCAGGCACTTGTCGCGCTCGTAGATGTATTCCACCGGGTTCTCGGTGGTTAGGATCTTGCCGTGGCGCGTTTTATTGATGTGGTTGAGAATGGTGGCGATGGTGGTCGTCTTGCCCGATCCGGTCTCGCCGGCGACGATCACCAGCCCGCGGTCGTGGCTCGCCAGTTTGAGCAAGTGCGAGACCTCGATCCCCAGGTCTTCCATGTTGGGGATCACGTGGCGCAAGTAGCGCATCGTCAGGCTGTACTTGCCCTGGTTCGACATCCCGACGTTCACGCGCCCGGAGGCCTTGTCGAAGTTCAGCGAGAAGTCAACGTCCCAGTTCTCCTCGAATTCCTGCTTCTGCTGGCGGGGCAGGGTCTCCAGGACGCTGGTGATGTCATCGCGCGTGACGATGATGTCCTTGCCGTCCTTGGGCACGGGCACCAGCTTGCCGTCCAGGCGCACGCACGCCGGCTGGCCTTCGATCATGTGGATGTCGGAGGCGCCCTTGGTGTCGCACAACCGGACCAGCGCTTGCAGCAGTTTCATGGCTTGGTTCCTTGGCGGGGATTCTGGAAAAAACCTCTATTTGACCGGATCGACGGAATTCACGGGATGAACCTACAATGGCCTGGGCGCGTTCATCCTGTCACTCCGGTTGATCGCGTCGAAGAGGCAAACAAAGAATATATGGTGCGGGCCGGGGGATTTGAACCCCCACGCCTTGCGGCACAAGGTCCTAAGCCTTGCGTGTCTGCCAGTTCCACCAGGCCCGCGGCGAAGCACAGTATCCCGCGCGGCAGTGCATGGTGTCAAGCATGGGACGGCGAGACGGCGTTTCACGTCTCTTGTTTCAGGTTTCTCGTTCACGGCGCGGCGCGGCGCGGCGTTTCATCCGGCGGCCTTGCTCGGGTCGGCAACGAGAAACGAGACACCAGAAACGAGAGACGGGAGACGCCGCACGCCATCCGCGCGAAGAAAATGCTTGCATACCGCAAGCAGCGGCGATAGATTAGGGGCATGGCCACTCTATACGTTCGCGACATCCCGGATGGCATTTACCAGGAGGCGCGTCGGATCGCCGCGTCTCAAGATCGGTCGCTCAGCGCCTTCGTCGCGACCGTGCTGGAACAAGCCATCGACGAGGAGAGACTGCGGCGCGCGCGTTCCAAGGCGCTTTCCGCTATCCGCCGCCGCCGCCGGCCCCTGCCCGC